>JADGPM010000171.1 GCA_017882425.1 Solirubrobacteraceae bacterium | reverse complement strand
TCTACGAGACGACGCTCGCGAGCCTCAAGCGCTTCAACGAGGACGTGCGCGAGGTCGCCTCCGGCTTCGAGTGCGGCATCGTGCTCGCGAACTTCCAGGACGTCAAGGAGGGCGACGTCCTGGAGGCCTTCGAGACGCGCAAGGTCGAGCGCGAGCTCGCGTGAGGCCCGGATGGGCCTGCGCGCCGCCCGGACGCTCGTCCGGCATCAGCACGAGCGGGGGATAGGATGAGGAGCGCACGGATGCGCCGCGTCGACGAGGCTGTTCGAGAGGTCCTCGCCGATGCGATCACCAAGCATGTGAAGGATCCCCGGGTCGGCTTCGTGACCGTCACTGACGTCAACACCAGTCCTGATCTGCGCCAGTCGCGGGTCCACGTGAGCGTCCTCGGCGACGAGGAGGCGCGCACTGCGTGCCTCGAGGGTCTGCGCTCGGCCCACGGCGTCCTGCAGCGCGAGGTGGGCCGCCAGCTGCGCATGAAGCGCACGCCGACGCTGGAGTTCGAGCTGGACGACACCGCACTGCGCGCAGCGCGGCTCGAGGCGCTGATCAAGGACACCGTCGACGGGTCTGAGGGAACGGCGTGAGCACGACGCACGAGACCGGCATGGCCGCCCGCGAGCAGGTGCTCACCACGCTGCGCGACCGCGAGCGGTTCGTCCTGCTGACCCACGAGCATCCCGACGGCGACGCGCTCGGCTCGCTGACCGCGATGCACGGGATCCTCACGGCGCTCGGCAAGGACGCCCTGATGTTCGTCTGCGCCGGCGAGTTCCCACTGCCGTACGAGTACCGCTGGATGGACCTCGACGGGGTCATCTCGGCGGTGCCGGCCGACGTCGAGGACCGCACGATCGTCTTCCTGGACTGCGGCAACATCGACCGCAACCCGGTCGAGGCCTTCCGAAGCGAGCACGCCGAGATCCTCAACATCGACCATCACCACGACAACACGCGCTTCGGGACGGTCAACCACGTCGTCGAGGACGCCTCGTGCACGGCCGAGATCGTCTGGGACCTCATGCGCAGCCTCGGCGTGGCGCCGACGCGCGAGATCGCCGAGTCGCTGTACGTCGGGCTGATCACCGACACCGGCCGGTTCATGTACGAGAACACCGGTGCGCCCGCTCACATCATGGCCGCCGAGATGATCGGCGCGGGCATCGACGTGAGCGCGATCTACCGGCGCGTCTACGAGGGCTGGCCGGAGCCCAAGTTGCGGCTGTTCGCGATGGCGCTGTCGCGCACGTCGCGCTACGTCGGCGGCGCCCTGACGATGACGCAGCTGAGCGCCGAGGACTTCCGCCAGACGGGAGCCGAGGAGAGCTACACCGAGGGCATCGTCGACCGGCTGCGCGCGATCGAGGGCACGAAGGTCGCCGCGCTGGCCCGTGAGCTGCTCGACGGCAGCGGGCGCTGGAAGGTCTCGCTGCGCTCCGGCGACGGCGACGTCGACGTCTCGCTGATCTCGCGCGCGGGCGGGGGCGGGGGCCACAAGGCCGCCGCCGGCTTCTCGACCGCGCTCACGCCCGCCGAGCTCGTCAGCTTCCTGCGCGAGCAGGTCGCGGCGCAGCTCTGAGACCCAGGCGGGCGGGGCGGAACCCTTGGACGGCGTCGTCCTCGCAGACAAGCCCACCGGGAGGACCTCGCACGACATCACGACGATGGTGCGCCGCGGCCTGGGGGAGCGCAAGGCCGGGCACGCCGGCACGCTCGACCCGTTCGCGACCGGGCTGCTGATCGTCCTCGTCGGCCGCGCGCGCCGCGTGCAGCGCTTCTTCACGGCGCTGCCGAAGGAGTACGTCGCGGTCGCGCGCTTCGGAGCGGTCTCGACGACCGGCGACCCTGACGGCGAGATCACGCAGACCGGGAGCGGTCCGCCCGGGGAGCTCGTGTTGCCGACCGGCACGATCCGCCAGCGCCCGCCGGCCTACAGTGCGATCCGCATCGACGGCACGCGCGCCTACGAGCGGGTGCGCCGCGGGGAGACCGTCGTCATCCCCGAGCGCGAGGTGATCGTCTACGCCTTCGAGCAGCTCTGGCGCGAGAACGACCGGGCGGGCTTTCGCATCGTCTGTTCGTCGGGGACCTACGTGCGCAGCCTGATCGCCGATCTGGGCGACGCCTACACCGAGGAGCTGCGGCGGACACGGATCGGGCCGCTGCGCGTCGAGGACGCCGACCCGGCCACCGTCGTCCCGATGCAGGAGGCGCTCGGCTTCTTCGCCTCCCTGCGCATCGACGGCGACGTGGCGCGCCGCGCCGCCAACGGCGTGGCGATCGCGCCGCCGCAGCCCGTGACGCCGCCGCGCGCGGGGTGGGAGCTGCCGGACGGCCCGGCGGAGGTCCTGCTGCTCGACGAGGAGGGCCCGGTCGCCCTCGCGCAGCAGCGGGAGGACGGCCTGCTCAAGCCCGTCGTAGGGTTCCGGGCGTGAGGATCACCCTGCTGCCCGACGTCGCGGCGCGCCCGCGGCGCGTCGCCGTCGGCACGTTCGACGGCGTCCACCTCGGCCACCGCGAGGTGATCGCGGGCGCCGACACCGTGCTGACCTTCGATCCGCACCCCGTGTCGGTCGTCGCCCCCGGCAGCGAGCCCAGGCTCCTGACGACGCTCGAGCGCAAGGCGGAGCTCGTCGGCGGGCTCGGCGTTCAGGAGCTCGTCGTGATCCCGTTCGATCGCGAGTTCTCGGCGCGCAGCGCGCAGGAGTTCCTGGACGACGTGCTCGTCGGGCGCCTCGGCGCCACGCACGTGAGCGTCGGGGAGAACTTCCACTTCGGCCACCGCGCCCAGGGGAGCCCCGAGCTGCTGCGCGCGGACGGACGCTTCGAGACGCGCGTCGTCCCGCTGCTCGAGGTCGACGGCGAGGTCGTCAGCTCCAGCCACATCCGCGGCCTCGTGCTCGGCGGCGCGCTGGAGTACGCCGGGCGGCTGCTCGGCGAGCCGTTCGTCGTCGACGGCCCGGTGACCCATGGCGACCGGCGCGGCCGCACGCTCGGCTTCCCGACGGCGAACCTCGTGCCGCGCGAGGGCGCCTGCACGCCGGGCCACGGGGTGTACGCCTGCCGGGCGCGCACCGCCGACGGCGCGTGGCACGTCGCCGCCGTGAACGTCGGCGTGCGGCCGACGTTCGACAGCGGTCTGGGCGAGCTGATCGAGGCCTTCCTGCTCGACTTCGACGGCGACCTGTACGACACGGACCTGCGGGTCCAGTTCCTCACCCGCCTGCGCGGCGAGCGCCGCTTCGAGGACGTCGACGCGCTCGTCGAGCAGATGGGCCGCGACGTCGAGGAGGCGCGCGCCGTGGCCGCCGCCGCGTCCTGAGGAAGGTCCGCCGAAATGCGTCGCCTGGTGTGGATGCGTGGCACCCGCGGCGTCGGTGACCCTCCCCAAGGCGTGCTGCTACCGTTCTTCGCCGCACATGACCACGCTTTCGCCTGAGAAGACCCGTGAGATCGTCGCCCAGTTCGGGACGAACGAGGCCGACACGGGCAACACCCGCGTCCAGGTCGCGCTGCTCACGCAGCGGATCAACGACCTCACCGAGCACCTGCGCGAGCACAAGAAGGATCACGCCTCCCGGCGTGGCCTTCTGATGCTCGTCGGGCAGCGTCGCCGCCTGCTGAACTACCTGCAGAAGAGCGACCTCGAGGCGTATCGCGGCCTGGTCCGCGAGCTCGGCCTGCGCAAGTAACCGTGGCGGTCATCGCGCCGGGCACCGCCGTCCCGGCCTTCGAGCTGAGGACGGAGGACGGCGTCCCGTTCACGAACCTCGATCTCGAGGGGCGCACGACGGTCCTCGTCTTCTACCCGTTCGCCTTCAGCGCGGTCTGCACCGATCAGTTCCAGGTCTACGAGGAGGTCGTCGGCGAGATCCGGGCCAGGGGCGTCGACATCTACGGCGTCTCGACCGACGCCTCCGAAGCGCAGCACGCGTTCCGCGAGAAGCTCGGCGTGACGATCCCGCAGCTCAGCGACTTCGAGCCCAAGGGGGCCGCCGCGCGCATCTTCGGGGCCTACTTCGAACCCGGCGGCATGACGAACCGCGCGATCGTCGTGATCGGGCCCGACGGAGTCGTGAAGGCCAGCTACCTGGCCGAGAACCCGGGCGTGCTGCCCGGGATCAACGTCGTCTTCGACCTGCTGGCCCAGGGAGCCTGAGGCCTACGCCGCTCGCATGAGCGGCCCGATCACCTTCGCGCGGTGGTCGAAGATCGCCGCGACGTCGCGGGCGACGAACAGCCGGTGGGCGAGCTCTCCGGCGGCGCCGAAGCCGACGGCGTAGCGAACGGTGTCGGTCATGCGCGTGCGTCCGGTGCCGAACGCCTCGAACACGTGCGTGTGATGCCACAGCGCGTAGGGCCCGCGCAGCTGGACGTCGACGAAGCGCTCACCAGGCGTCCACTCCTGGATCAGCGTCTGCCAGCGCACGGGCAGGCCGTGTACGCGCAGGCGGTACTCGATGAGCGTCCCGACCTGCATCGGGATCGGCCGCGGGGTGATGACGGTGAAGCGCAGCAGCGGCGGCGTGATCGCCTCCAGGTTGTGCGCGTCGGCGAAGAACGGGAACACCTCCGCGGGCGTCCCGTCGAGCAGCTGTTCGCGGCGCAGCGTGTGGATCCGCATACCCGGGGATACGGCGCGGCGAGGGCGGCGGATCGTAGGCTGGCGGCGATGCGCGACCTGACCAGCGCCCCGGTGCCGCCGCTCGGCGAGGACGACCACGTGCGCGGTGCACCGGACGCGCCGCTGGTGATCGTCTTCGCGGACTTCACCTGCCCGCGCTGCGCCGTGACCGCCGAGCGCCTGCAGGCCGTGCGCCTGCGCACCTGCTTTCGCCACTTCGCGCTGCGCGCGCGCCACCCGCGGGCGCTCGCGACCGCACTGGCCGCCGAGGCCGCGGGGCGCCAGGAGGCGTTCTGGGCCTTCCACGACGCGCTCTACGCCGACCAGGGCCGTCTCGACGACCCGCATCTGTGGGCGCTGTGCGAGCGGCTCGGCCTCGACATCGAGCGCTTCGACGCCGACCGGCGCGACCCGGCCACGCTCGCGCGCGTGGAGCGCGACATCGGCCAGGCACTGCGCGCGGGCGCCGCGACGACCCCGGCGCTCGTCGTCGGCGACGAGCTCCACCAGGGCGCGCCCGATCCCACATTCCTCGCTGACGTAGCTACGATGAAGCAGTTCGGATACAGAGAGAAGCAATGAGATACGGGCCGTGGGATCCGAAGACGGCTCGCGAAAGAGGGTTCACAACTTCATGAGTACGCAAGCCGTGACAACGGTCTCGGTCGAGATCGCCGGTTCCGAGATCTCGTTCGAGACCGGCAAGATGGCGAAGCAGGCCGGCGGCGCCGTCGTCGTGCGCCAGGGCGACACGATGGTGCTCTGCACCGCGACCGTCGGCAACCTGCGCGACGTCGACTTCCTGCCGCTGACCGTCGACGTCGAGGAGCGCATGTACGCCGCGGGCAAGATCCCCGGCTCGTTCTTCAAGCGCGAGGGCCGCGCGGGCGAGAAGGGCACGCTCACCGCCCGCATGATCGACCGTCCGATCCGCCCGCTCTTCCCCAAGGGCTGGCACTACGAGACGCAGCTGGTCGCGCTCCCGCTGAGCATCGACCACGTCAACTCCTACGACATCCTCGCGATGAACGGCGCGTCCGCCGCGCTGATGATCTCCGAGGTGCCGCTCCCGACGCCCGTCGGCGCCGTGCGCATCGGCAAGATCGACGGCAACTTCGTCGTCAACCCGCCTGAGGAGTCGCTCCTGCGCGACACCGACCTCGACCTCGTCGTGGCCGGCACCGAGGACGCGATCCTCATGGTCGAGGCCGGCGCCACGGAGATCTCGGAAGCCGAGATCCTCGACGCGCTCGACATCGCCCATGGCGAGATCAAGAAGCTCTGCGCGCTGCAGCGCGACCTTGCCGCCAAGGCCGGCAAGGAGAAGCTCGTCATCGAGCCGCCGGTGCTCGACGAGGCCCTGATCTCCGCGATCAAGGCATCACACGGCGCCGACCTCGACGCCGCCACGCAGGTCGAGGACAAGCTCGCCCGGCAGGACGCGTCCAAGGCCGTCGAGCAGGCGATCGTCGAGCAGTACGCCGGCGATCCCGAGGCCGCCGACTACCCGAGCAAGCGCTCGGACGCACTGGCGGTGTTCGCGAAGCTCGAGAAGGCGACGATCCGCAACCGGATCGCCGTCCAGAAGAAGCGCCCCGACGGGCGCTCGGCGAACCAGATCCGCGACATCTCGATCGAGGTCGGCGTCGCCCCGCGCACGCACGGCTCCGCGCTCTTCACGCGCGGCCAGACGCAGGCCATCTCCGTGGCCACGCTGGGCACGATGAAGGAGGAGATGCGGCTCGACACCCTCGGGCTCGAGAAGAACCGCTACTACTGGCACCACTACAACTTCCCGCCCTTCTCGGTGGGCGAGGCCGGCTTCCTGCGCGGGCCCAAGCGACGCGACATCGGCCACGGTGCGCTCGCCGAGCGCGCACTGGTCCCGGTCGTCCCGAGCACCGAGGACTTCCCGTACACGATCCGCGTCGTCTCGGACATCCTCGAGTCCAACGGCTCGTCCTCGATGGCGTCGGTCTGCGGGTCGTCGCTGTCGCTGATGCAGGCCGGCGTGCCGATCAAGGCGCCGGTCGCCGGCATCGCGATGGGCCTGATCAAGGAGGGTGACGACTACATCGTCCTCACCGACATCGCCGGCGTCGAGGATCACCTCGGCGACATGGACTTCAAGGTCGCCGGCACCGAGGCCGGCATCACCGCGATCCAGATGGACATCAAGATCTCGGGCCTGACGTTCGACATCCTGCGCGACGCGCTCTCACAGGCGCGTGAGGCCCGGCTGAACATCCTGGGCCAGATGGCCGAGGTCATCGCGGAGCCGAACAGTGAACTCTCCCCGCATGCCCCCCGCATCATCCAGGTGCAGATCGACCCGTCGCAGATCGGCCTGCTGATCGGCA
The DNA here is from genome assembly GCA_017882425.1 of Solirubrobacteraceae bacterium. GTDB lineage: Bacteria > Actinomycetota > Thermoleophilia > Solirubrobacterales > Solirubrobacteraceae > F1-60-MAGs163. The sequence continues at coordinate 16,901 of JADGPM010000171.1, read as the reverse complement.
AGGGCGGCGAGACGATCCGCGGCCTCTCGGACGAGTTCGAGTCGCAGATCGACGTCAACGACGAGGGCGCCGTGCTGATCTACTCGGCCAACGGCGAGCTCGGCGAGGCACTGGCCGAGCGCATCCGCTCGATGATGAAGGAGGTCGAGGTCGGCGACGAGTTCACCGGCAAGGTCGTCAAGACGACGACCTTCGGCGCCTTCATCGAGCTGGCCAAGGGCACCGACGGCCTGCTGCACATCTCGAACGTCTCGCCCGGCCAGCGCGTCGACAACGTCGAGGACGTGCTGAACCGCGGCGACGAGATCCAGGTCAAGGTGGTCGAGGTCGACCGCGAGCGCGGCCGCATCGGGCTGCGCCTCTCGACCGACCCGTCGATCGCCGGCAAGTCCAACGAGGAGCTCGCCTCGGTCGTCTCCAGCGGCGGCAGCGGCGGGGGCGGCGGCGACCGCGGCCCGCGGCGTGACCGCAACGGCGGCGGCGACCGCGGCGGACGCGGCGGCGAGCGCGGATCGGGCCGCCCGCGGCACCGTCGCGGCGACAGCGATCCCGATCGCGGCTGAATCGGAGCGCGTGGTGACCTCCGGTCACCGCCTCACCACCCTGGAGTCCGGGGTGCGGGTCGTCACGGAGGAGATGCCCTCCGTGCGGTCCGCGGCCCTGGGCTTCTTCGTCGGCACGGGCTCGTCCATGGAGGACGAGCCCGCCGCCGGCTGGTCGCACCTGCTGGAGCACATGCTCTTCCGCGGCACCGACAGCTACGCCTCGCTGGAGATCGACCAGATCTTCGACGGGATGGGCGCCGAGCTGAACGCCGGCACCGGCAAGGAGTCCACGTCGGTCTACAGCCGCGTGCTGGACGTGCATCTGGAGCGCGCGTTCGACGTCATGGCCGACATGGTCTGGCGTCCGCTGATCGCGCCCGACGAGCTCGAGGCCGAGGGCCGCATCGTGGTCGAGGAGATCGCGATGTACGAGGACGACCCGACCGACCGCGTCTTCGACATCCTCGGTGAGGCCGTCTTCCCGGGGCACCCGCTCGGGCGCCCGGTGATCGGCACCCGCGAGAGCGTGGGCACCGCCGATGCCGACGGCCTGCGCGCCTTCCACACCGAGCGCTACGCCCCCGGCGACCTCGTCGTCGCGGCCGCCGGGTCGGTCGACCACAGCACGCTCGTGCGCCTCGTCAAGGCCGCGCAGGGCTTCGACCGCTCGGGGCGCCGGGCGCCGGCGCCCCCGCCGCCGCCCGAGGACGCGGGCAGCCGTGCGGCGCACGTGCGCTTCATCGCCAAGGACACCGAGCAGTACCACCTCGCGCTCGGCGCACCGGGCATCGCGCGCGACGACGAGCGCCGCTACGCGATGCGCGTGCTGGACACGGTGCTCGGCGGCACGTCGTCCTCGCGCCTCTTCCAGGAGGTCCGCGAGCGCCGCGGGCTGGCCTACAGCATCTTCTCCTTCCATCAGTCGTTCGCCGGCACCGGCCAGGTCGGGATCTACCTCGGCACGCGCCCGGACAACATCGCGGTCGGGATGCGCGTCGTGGCCGAGGAACTCGAGCGCCTGCGCCAGGACGGCATCGCGGCTGACGAGCTCGTGCGGGCCAAGGAGCACGCCCAGGGCCGCCTCGTCCTGGCACTGGAGTCGACCTCCGCGCGGATGAGCCGGCTGGGCGGCGCGGTCCTCGCCGGGCTGCCCGTCCTGAGCGTCGACGAGCTGATCGACCGCATCGACGCCGTCACCGCCGAGGACGTCGTGGATCTCGTGCGCGAGCTCTACGCGCCGGAGCGCATCAGTGCCGCCGGCATCGGGCCGCAGGAGGACGCCTTCCGCACCGCCCTCCAGCCGATCGCGCCCGCGCTCGCCGAGGTCGCCTGATGAGCGCGCGGATCCGCGTCGCCGTCGCCGGCGCGGCGGGCCGCATGGGGACGACCGTGTGCCGCGCGGTCGAGGAGACCGCGGACATGGAGCTCACCGGCCGGGCCGACCCCGCGCTGGACACGACGCTCGCCGACGTGTTGCCGGGCGCGGACGTGGTCGTCGACTTCACCCGGCCCGACACGGCGCTCGAGAACGCGCTGCAGTGCGTGCGCGCCGGCGTGCACGTGGTGATCGGAACGACCGGGTTCGACATCGAGCCGCTGCGCGCCGAGCAGGGCGCCAACGTCTTCGTCGCGCCGAACTTCGCGATCGGCGCGGTCCTGATGATGCGCTTCGCCGCGCAGGCGGCCGAGCACTTCGAGAAGGCCGAGATCATCGAGCTGCACCACGACCGCAAGCTCGACGCGCCGAGCGGGACGGCGGCGCGCACGGCGAGCCTCATGCGGCCCGCGATGGACGCCGACGTGCCGATCCACTCGGTGCGCCTGCCCGGCCTGGTCGCCCACCAGGAGGTCATCTTCGGCGGCCTGGAGGAGACGCTGACCATCCGCCACGACTCGCTCGGACGCCAGTCGTTCATGCCCGGCGTGCTGCTCGCGGTGCGCCGGGTCGGGACCCTGACCACGTCGCCCGTGATCGGGCTCGAGCACCTGCTGTGACGCTGCGTCGCGCGCGGGTCGCGGACGCCGAGGCGATCGCGGGGATCGCCGTGCGCACCTGGTGGCACTCCCATCAGGACTTCGTCTCGCCGCAGGCGCTGGCCGAGCGCACGGTCGAGAACCTCACGCCCCGCTGGGCCGGGCGGATCCAGGAGGCCGGACGGGAGGTCTGGGTCGCCGAGGTCGAGGGACGCGTCGCCGCGTACACCGCGATCAGCGAGAGCACCGACCGCGACGCGAAGCCGGAGACGGGCGCGCTCGACGCCCTCTACGTCGACCCGCCCGCGCAGGGCGCCGGGCTGGGAACGCAGCTGCTGGGCCATGCCGAGGAGCGGCTGCGCGAGCGCGGATCCACGCGGGCGACCCTCTGGGTGTTCGCGGAGAACGGGCAGGCGCGTGCGTTCTACGACCGTCGCGGCTGGGCATTCGACCCGGAGGGCCCTGGGAATGAGCCGCAGCCCTGGGAGGAGCCGGCCGCGCGCTACCGCCGGGAGCTCCGGACGTGAGCGATGAGCCCGAGGAGGTCGCCCTCACACGCGGATTCGAGATCTGGGGCGTGCGCGGATGGGTCGCGTGCTGATCGCCGTCACCGACCACGCCGCCGAGCGCTTCCGCCAGCGGATCGGCGGGACGCTGGACCCGCGCGCGGAGATCATCGCGCGCGTGCGCCGTGCCTGGGAGGCGGAGCGGACGAGCCGGACGCCACCGCCCGGTGCAAGCGGGGCGCGCGGCTCGGTCTACGTCGCCGACCTCATCGATCGCGCTGTGCTCTTCGTCTGCCGGCTGGACCGCGCCGGCGACGAGCTCGTCGTCGTGACGCTCTGGGAGCGCGAGGACGGACCCGCGCCGCCGCGCGTGCCGCGGCGCTACACCGACGCGCTCGAGCGCTGAGGTTTGCCGGTTCGCGGGCCGGGCGCTACCGTCGGTCCGGATGTCGTCGGATTTCGGAGACCGGCTGCCATGACCCACGTCCTTGTCATCGCGAATCGCACGATCGGTGCCTCTGCGCTGCTGCTGGCGCTGCGCCGTCGCTGTGAGCGCGAACCGGTGCGCTACACGCTGCTCGTGCCCGCCGCTGCAAGCGAGCGGCAGGCGGCCGGCGAGCGGCTCGACGAGGCCGTCGCGACGCTCACGAGCTGGAGCATCGAGGCCGCCGGCCTGCTCGGCGCCGCGGACCCCGTCGTGGCGACCAAGGAGGAGTACGACAACGCGCGCTACGACGAGATCCTCGTCGTCACGCTGCCCGGCGAGTCCTCGATGTGGCTCCAGCACGGCGTTCCGGCGCGGGTGCAGCAAGCGACCGGCGCCGTCGTGCACCACATCACCGTCCCGGCTGAGCAGGCCGCGCCGCCGAGCGGGCCGTCGGTCGCACCGCGGCACGAGCCGGTGCTCGAGGGCATGCTCGGGTTGCTGAAGGTCGACACGAACAGGATCGGCCACCCCTACGGCTGAGCTGCGACGAGCCGCGCCAGGCGCGTGAAGCGGCGGCGCGTGTCGAGCCGCCCCAGCGCCGTGCGCAGCGCGCCGGGCTGCACGACCAGGACACAGACGCGCTCGGCGCGCGTGACCGCCGTGTAGAGCAGGTTGCGGGTCAGCATCACGTGGTGCCCGCGAAAGACGGGCACCACGACGGCCGGCGCCTGGCTGCCCTGCGCCTTGTGCACCGAGATCGCGTGCGCCAGGCGCAGCGTCCCGAGCTCGTCGGTGCCCAGCGCGATGCGCCGCCCGTCGTCGCAGGCGAGCAGCACGCGGTCGCGCTCGCGGTCGTGGTGGGCGAGCACGCCCAGCTCGCCGTTCATCAGCTCGCGCTCGTGGTCGTTGCGCGTCTGGATCACGCGGTCGCCCACGCGCAGCGGCGTGCCGGGGATCGCCGCGCCGTCGGGGTTCAGACGCGCGCGCAGGGCGGTGTTCAGCGCGTCGACCCCGACCGGGCCCTTGTGCATCGGGGACAGGACGAGGACGTCGGCCCGTGCGTCGAGGTCGTAGTGCGCGGGCAGCCGCTCGGCCGCCAGCCCGACGATCTCCTCGAACATCGCCTCGGGCTGCTCGTGGCTGATGACGTAGAAGTCGCGCAGGTCGCCCGGCCCGGCCTTCGTGGGCGGCGGCTCGCCGGCATTGATCGCGTGGGCGGCGCGCACGATCAGCGAGCGCGCGGCCTGCCGGAAGACCTCGGTCAGGCGGACCGTCGGCACGAGGCCGGACTCGATCAGGTCCTCGAGCACGCGCCCGGGGCCGACGGGGGCGAGCTGGTCCACGTCGCCGACGAGGAGCACGTGGGTGCGCGGCCCCACGGCCCCGAGGAGCGCATCGGCGAGCTGGACGGACAGCATGCTCGCCTCGTCGACGACGAGCACGTCCGTGCCGGGGATCGGATCCTCGGGCCCGCGCTCGAACCCCTCGCCCGGGACCCAGCCGAGCAGGCGGTGGATCGTCGTCGCCTGCGCGCCGGTCGCCTCGGCCAGGCGCCGCGCGGCCTTGCCCGTCGGCGCGCACAGCCGCACCGTCCGGCTGTTGGCCTTCACGAGGTCGACGAGCGCGCGCATCGTGGCCGTCTTGCCGGTGCCCGGGCCGCCGGTGAGGATCGCCAGCCGGCTCGCGAGCACCGCGTCGACGACCGCCCACTGCGCGTCGGTCGGGACGAACGCGCCCTCGGAGGGGCGCTCGACGCGGTGCAGCGACAGCGGCGCCTCGTCGTCGACGAGCGCGCGGGCGCGCGTGGCCAGGCGGCGCTCGAGGCGGTCCATCGCCGGGTCGGCGAGCAGGTCGCCGTCGGCGACCAGGCGCCCGCGCGCGACGAGCTCGTCCAGCCGGCCGGCGACGTCCGTGCCGAGCAGCGCCGACGCGCGCCGCGCCAGCTCCTCACGCGGCAGCAGGCAGTTGCCGTCGGTGCCGGCGTCCTCGAGCGCGTGCAGGACTCCCGCGTCGAGGCGTTCCGGAGCGGCGGGGTCCGTGCCCAGGGCGCGGGCGAGCGCGTCGGCGGTCGCGAAGCCGACGCCCTCGACCTCGGCGGCGGCGTAGGGGTCGGCGCGCAGACGGTCGATCGCCTCGGGCCCGAAGGCGCGCTCGATCCGTGCCGCCGCCGCGGCCGGCACGTCGTGCTCGGAGAGGAACAGCCGCAGGGCCCGGCGCCCGCGCTGGCGCTCCCACGAGCGCACCGCGGCGCCGATGCGCGCCGGTCCGATGCCCGGGACCTCGCGCAGCCGCGCGCGCGGCTCGCGGTCGACGATCTCGAGGACGTCCGCGCCGTGGCGCTCGAGCAGCCACGCGGCGCCGCTCGGGCCGACGTGCTTGACGGCGGACAGGACATTCAGGAGCGCCGCGTCGCTCACCGGGCCCGCAGAGCGCACGTGCTCGACCTCGAAGCGCCACCCGTGCCTGGCATGCCGGCGCCACGCGCCCCGGACCTCGATCAGCTCCCCCTCATGGACGTGATCGAGCGTCCCGGTCAGCGTCACCTCGTCGCCCTCGTCGGTCAGCGCGCCGACGACGGCGAACCCTCCCTCGGGCGCCGTCCAGCGCAGCGCCATCACCTCCGCATGCAGGCTGCGCGCCGACGGGTCGGCCGGGGCTCCGGCCTCCTCGCGTGCGGTCGCGGCAGGCCGGGACGGGGGCATGCATCCAGTGTGCAGCGGCGGGCGGACGCACGCGCGGAATCGCTAGGCTCACCCCGTGGCCTCGCTCGGCGCCATCCTGACGGCCATCGTCACGCCCTTCGACAGCGACCAGCGCGTCGACGGCGACGCGTTCGTCGCCCTGATGCACCATCTCGCGGCCAACGGCTCGGACGGCTTCGTCGTCGCCGGGACGACCGGCGAGGCGGCCACGCTGACCGACGAGGAGCACCTCGGCCTGATCGAGCTGGCGGTGCGCGAGCGCCCCGCGGGGGCCTCGATCATCGCCGGCGTCGGCTCGAACGACACGAGGCACGCCGTCGCCCTGACGGCGCGGGCCTGCGAGCTCGGCGCCGACGCGCTGCTCTCGGTCAACCCGTACTACAACCGGCCCAACCGCCGGGGGATCATCGCGCACTACCGCGAGGTCGTGCGCGCAGCCGACCGGCCGATCCTGCTCTACAACATTCCCCAGCGCACCGGATCGGACATGCCGAACGACCTTCTCGCCGAACTGGCGCAGCTCGACCACGTCGAGGGCGTGAAACAGGCCAACAACGACAACCTCGCGCCGGTCGACGGGCTCGACGTCTACGCCGGCAACGACGAGATCCTCGCGCGCGTGCTCGACATGGGCGGTGCCGGCGGGATCCTCACCGGCAGCCACTTCGTCGGAGCGGACATGCAGCGGATGGTCAGCGAGCCGGATCAGCGCGCGGCGATCGACGCGAGCCTGCAGGACCTCTTCGGCGCCCTGGCCGTCGGGCCGGCGGCCATGACGATCAAGGCGGGGCTCGGCCTGCTCGGCCATCCCGTCGGCATCCCACGCCTCCCGCTCGTCGAGGCGAGCGACGACGAGGTCGAGGTCGTGCGCGGCGCGCTCGTCCGGCACGGCCTGCTCGAGACGGCCCAGGCCTGATGACACCCGGAACCATGCGCGTCCTGCCGCTCGGCGGGATCGGCGAGATCGGCAAGAACATGACGATCCTCGAGTACGAGGACAAGCTCCTGATCGTCGACGTCGGCCTGCGCTTCCCCACGGCGGAGATGGTCGGGATCGACCTCGTCCTGCCCGACTTCTCCTACCTGCGCGGCCGCGTCGACGACATCGAGGGGATCGTCATCACGCACGGCCACGAGGACCATCTCGGCGCGCTGCCCTGGGTCCTGCGCGAGCTGCGCGCCGAGGGCGCCGAGCTGCCCCCGATCTTCGGCGCGCCGCTGACGATGGCGATGGCCCGCTCCAAGCTCGACGAGCACCGCCTGAAGGACCTCGACGTCGAGGACGTCAAGGCCGGCGAGCACCTCGAGCTCGGGCCGTTCGACGTCGAGCTCATCCACATGACGCACTCGATCCCGGACGCCGTGGCCGTCGCGGTGACGACCGACGTGGGCACCGTGCTGATCACCGGCGACTACAAGTTCGACCAGACGCCCGTCGACGGGAAGCCCGCCGACATCGCGCGTCTGGCGCAGCTGGGCGCCGACGGGCTGCTGCTGCTCTGCGGCGACTCGACGAACGCCGACCGCCCCGGGTTCAGTCCCAGCGAGTCCGGCGTCGGTCCGCATCTCGAGCAGACCTTCGCGCGCTGCGAGGGGCGCATCGTCGTCACGTGCTTCGCCTCGAACATCCACCGCGTCCAGCAGGTCGTCGACGCCGCCGAGCAGCTCGGGCGCAAGGTGGCGCTGCTTGGGCGTTCGATGCGCAAGAACGTCAACATCGGCAAGTCGCTCGGGCACATCGACGTGCCCGACGGCATGCTCGTCCAGCCGCGCGAGATCGACAGCTTCCCCGACGAGAAGCTCGTCATCGTCTCGACGGGCTCACAGGGCGAGCCGCTCAGCGCGCTGCGCCGCATGGCCTTCTCCGACCACCCGCAGGTCGAGCTGCGCCGTGGGGACACGATCGTCTTCGCGGCCACGCCGATCCCCGGCAACGAGCGTGCGGTCAACGAGACGATCGACCGCCTGTTCCACATCGGCACGACGGTGATCACCGCGCGCGACGCGCCGATCCACGCCTCCGGGCACGGCTACGCCGAAGAGCTGAAGCTCATGCTCAACCTGACCAAGCCGACGTACGTCATGCCGTTCCACGGGGACTACAAGCGCCTGGAGCTGCACGGCAAGCTCGCCGAGGCCGTCGGCGTCCCGGCGGAGAACATCTTCAAGGGCGAGAACGGCCTGCCGCTCGAGCTGAACGCCAAGGGCGCGCGCTTCGGCAAGCCCGAGCGCGCGGGCATGGTGTTCGTCGACGGCGTCGAGATCGGCGACGTCGCCGACGTGGCGCTGCGCGATCGCCGCATGCTCAGCGCGGACGGCATCTTCGTCGTCGTCGCGACGATCTCCGAGCAGGACGGCACGTCGGTCGCCGAGCCCGAGGTCATCTTCCGCGGCGTCCCGTTCCCCGACGAGGCCGAGAACCTGCTCGACGACATCCGCGACACCGTCGACAAGTCCCTCGCGCGCGCCGCGAAGGAGGGCGTCCACGAGAACGACGTGGTCCAGGGCATGCTGCACGACGACCTGGCCCAGCTCGTCTACGAGCGCCTGCGCCGCCGGCCGATGGTCCTGCCGGTCGTCGTCGAGGTGTAGGGCCGCTCAGGCCCGGCGCGAGGGCCGCAGCCGGATCCCGCGCGCGAACGCCGCGGCGCGGCGCGGGGTGGAGGCACCGCCGGCGACCGCGTCCGGCGTGACGTGCTCGTCGGTCGGCGGCTCTGGCTCGGCGTCGACGCGCGGCAGGCGCACGACGAAGCGCGCGCCTGGCTCGGCGTCCTCCAGGCGCACGTCTCCGCCGTGGGCATGGGCGACCGCGCGAACGATCGCGAGGCCCAGCCCGGTCGACTTGCCGACGTCGCCGCCGACGCGCACGAAGCGGTCGAAGATCTTCTCGCGCATCTCCGGTGGGACGCCCGGCCCGTCGTCCTCGACGATGAGGATCGCGTCCTGGCCCTCGGTGCGCGTGCTGACGCGCACCGTCGTCCCGGGCGGCGTGTGGTTGACCGCGTTCTCGATGAGGTTCAGCACGACGCGGTGCAGCTCGTCGCGGGCGCCGTCGACGACGACGCCCGGTTCGGCGTCGAGCTCGAGCTCATGCCCGGCGGCGATCGCCTGCGCCTCGGAGACGGCGTCGAGCGCGATCTTCCCGAGGTCGACCGGACGGCGCTGCTGCTCCTGGGCGGAGTCCGAGCGCGCGAGCAGCAGCAGGTCGGCGACCAGCCGGCGCATGCGGCGCGAGCTGCGCAGCGCGGCCTCGGCGGCCTCGCGGCGTTCGCCGTCGAGCTCCTCGGTCAGCAGCTCGAGGTTCGCCAGGACGCTCGTCAGCGGGGTGCGCAGCTCGTGTGAGGCGTCGGCGACGAACTGGCGCTGGCGCTGCAGCGCGCCCTGCGTCTCCACGCGGGCGGCATCGAGCGAGCCCAGCATCTCGTCGAATGTGCGTGCCAGCTCGGAGACCTCGTCGTCGCCGGTGGGCTGCGGCACGCGCATCGCCGAGTCGCGGGTGCGCGCGATGTCGCGCGCGGTCGCGGTCAGCGCGGTGATGGGGCGCAGCGAGCGCTTCGCAAGGACCAGCGCACCGAGGAGCGCGAGCAGCGATCCGACGCCGGCGCCGAACGCGAGGAAGAGCCGCAGACGCGCCTGTGTGTTGCGCAGATCCTTCAGCGGGCGTGCGTACTCGATCCAGATCGGCGCGGTCCCGCCATTGGAGAACGTCAGCACCCGGAAGCGCGTCTCGACGAGGTAGCCGCCGCGCTCGGCAGAGCCCCCCTCGGTGGGCGGACCCAGATCGGGTCCCTTGGGCGTCGCCCCCTCGGCGATCGGGCGCTTGAAGTTGTTGTACAGGCGGATGACGGCGTTGTTCGGCGCCGCGTAGAGGTCGAGGTCGGGGCTGATGTCGATCCGGCCGGTCGACGGGCTGACGGCGATCGCGAGCTTGTCGGCCAGCGTGGTGGCCGCGTTCTCGGTCTCGTTGCGGAAGTCCGAGCGGATCCGCTGGTCGGTCAGCTGGCCGATCACCACTGCGAAGGCGCAGAGGATCACGAACGTCAGGCCGGCCGAGATCAGCGCCAGGCGCCAGCGGATGGAGAACCGCTCAAGCACGCAGCACGTACCCCGCGCCGCGGATCGTGTGCAGCAGTCGCGGCTCGCCGTCGGCCTCGAGCTTGCGGCGCAGGTTGGAGACGAACACCTCGATCGTGTTCGTCGTCGCGAACGGGTCGTAGCCCCAGACCTCTTCGAGCAGTCGCTGGCGCGGGACGACGATGCGCTCGTTGCGCATCAGGTACTCGAGCAGCTCGAACTCGCGCTGGGTGAGCTCCACGGTGCGCTCGCCGCGCGCGACCTCGTGCGTGTCGGGGTTGAGCGAGAGGTCGGCGACGACGATCGAGGCCGCGCCGCGCGGAGGCCGGCGACGCAGCAGCGCGCGCAGGCGGGCGAGCAGCTCCTGGCGCTCGAAGGGCTTGACGAGGTAGTCGTCGGCGCCGGAGTCCAGACCCTCGACGCGCGCCTCGAGCGCGTCGCGTGCGGTGAGCATCAGGATCGGCACGTCGTCGTTCTCGCGCAGGCGCCGGGCGACCTCGATGCCGTCGAGCTTCGGCAGGCCGAGGTCGAGCACGACGAGGTCGGGATGGAAGCGCGAGGCCTCGGTGAGCGCCGCCTCGCCGTCCGGGGCGAGGCGCACCTCGTAGCCCTCCATGCGCAGCGAGCGCTGCAGCACCTGTGCGATGTCGTCGTCGTCCTCCACGACGAGGACCCTCGGATCGCGTGCGCTCATGGGCGGGCTTTCGAACTGCGCTGGGCCTCCATAAGGGCGGGATGCTACGGATCCAGCTGAACGCGCGATGAAGGCAGGGGTGCGCGGGGACGCGTCGAAGCAGGTTCACGGTCGACCACCCATGCCCGCATCCAAGACGCCCACCAAGCGCCGCCCGGCGGCCAAGCCCCCGAGGCCCGCCGCCCGCCGCGCAAAACCGCGTCCCCGCGCCCGTCGCAGGTCCTCGTGGCGGCAACGCGTCCCGGTGCTCGAGCAGCGCCATCTGGACCTCATCGGGCTCGGGCTGTTCGCCGCCGGCGTCTTCCTCGCCTTCCCGCTCTACTCCGGCTGGGACGCCGGGGCGGGGGGGACGTGGCTGATCGACGCCCTGCGCTGGGTCTGCGGCGAGGTCGCCTACGCCGTGCCCGTCGCCCTCGCCGTGACGGGGATCGTGCTCGTCCTGCGCCCGGTGCTGCCGACGGTCCGTCCGCTGCGCGCCGGGGCGTTCTGCCTGCTCGCCGCCGCGACGCTCGCCTTCGCCGCCGGCACCTTCGGCCTCGGGTCGGAGGCCGCGCGCAGCGCCTCGTGGGAGCCTTCGCTGTTCCACGTGCGCGGCGGCGCGCTCGGCGACGGCCTCTACGCGGCGTCCTCACAGGTGATCGGCGCGTTCGGCAGCCACATCCTCGCGATCTTCCTCTTCCTTGCGGGCGTCCTGCTCGTCACCGGCGCCTCGGTCGCGGGCATCGTGCGCGCGACCGGCAGCGGCGTCGCCGACACGACGCGCGTCCTGCGCCACGCTGCGGCGCCCGTGCTCGCGCGCAGCGCCTCCGACCGCGAGGACGACGACGATCCGCAGGACCGCAGCCGCCCGCTGCTGCCGCCGGAGCCCGAGGAGGGCGAGCTGCTCGTCCGCCCGGGCGCCGATCGCCCGCCGTCGCTCGACGGCGCGCTGCGCTACCCCGACCTCTTCGCAGCCGACGGCATCACGCCGCAGGACGAGCCCGAGCTCAGCGACGCGCGCCCGGAGCCGGCGCCGGAGGCCCCGGTCGAGCCGGCGGCCGACGGGCCCAGATCCGAGAAGACCCCGCGCAAGCGGACGCCCCGCGTCGCCGAGCAGCTTCCGCTGGTGTCCGTCGACGGCGAGTTCCACCTGCCCGATCCCGAGCTGCTGCGCCGCTCGCCCGCCGAGCATGACAAGCCCGACACCGCCGACCAGGAGCGCGTGCAGCTGGCGCTCGTCGAGGCGCTCGGCCATCACGGGGTGGAGGCGAAGGTCGTCGGCACCGTCGCCGGCCCGCACATCACGCGCTACGAGCTGCGCCTGGCGCCCGGCATCAAGATGAACAAGGTCGGCAACCTCAAGGACGACATCGCGTACGCCCTGGCGGCCACCGACATCCGCATCCTCGCCCCGATCCCCGGCAAGCAGGCCGTCGGCGTCGAGGTCCCCAACCGCCGCCGGCGCGTCGTCACGCTCGGCGACGTCTACGGCGCCGCGCCGAAGGACTCCAGCCCGCTCACCGTCTTCCTCGGCAAGGACGTCAGCGGCAAGTCCGTCTGCGCGGACCTCACGAAGATGCCACACCTCCTGGTCGCCGGCACCACCGGCGCGGGCAAGTCCGGCTGCGTCAACGCGATGCTCAGCTCGATCCTGCTGCGCGCGACGCCCGACCAGGTGCGGCTCGTGCTCGTCGACCCCAAGCAGGTCGAGCTCAACCACTACGAGGCGATCCCGCACCTGCTGACGCCGGTGATCACGAGTCCGCGGATGGCCGCCAACGCGCTCCAGAACCTCGTGCGCGAGATGGAATGGCGCTACGGGATCATGTCCGTGGCCCGCACGCGCTCGCTGATCGAGCTCAACAAGCACCGCGCGGCCGAGGGCGACGACGAGCTGCCGTACATCCTCTGCGTCATCGACGAGCTCGCCGACCTGATGATGGTCGCGCCGGCCGATGTCGAGGACTCGATCATCCGCCTCGCGCAGAAGGCACGCGCTGTCGGCATCCACCTCGTGCTCGCCACGCAGAGCCCGCGCGTCGACGTGATCACCGGGATGATCAAGGCGAACGTGCCCTCGCGGATCGCCTTCGCCGTCTCCAGCCAGACGGACTCGCGCGTGATCCTGGACCAGAACGGCGCCGAGTCGCTGCTCGGCCAGGGCGACATGCTCTTCTCGGCGGTGGGCTCCTCGCGCCTGCAGCGCATCCAGGGCGCCTACATCGACGAACCGCAGATCGCCCAGCTGACCGAGTTCTGGGCCGCTCAGGGCGAGCCGGCGCTGCGCGAGGACCTGCTCGAGGAGGTCGAGAAGGCTGACGACGGCGCCTCCGGTGGCGGCGACGGTGAGTTCGACCCCGACGAGGACGCGATGCTCGGCGATGCGATCCGCCTGGTCGTGGAGATGAACACCGCGTCGACCTCGATGCTGCAGCGGCGCCTGCGTCTCGGCTACACCCGCGCGGGCCGGCTGATCGACATGCTCGAGCGCCGCGGCATCATCTCCGGCTACGAGGGCTCCAAGCCGCGCCAGGTGCTCGTCACCGAGAGCGATCTGCCGCGCGTCCTCGCAGCGCTCGACGGCGCGACCGAAGCTCCGCCGCCGGCCGACGTCGCGCTGCCGGAGCCCTCGTCGGCGGGCCCGCCCGCCGACGAGCTGGACTGACCCCCGCTGCAATCCGTCGCGCAGAAGGCTGGACGCCTGCGCGACGCCGATAGCCTTGGGCCCGCATGCCCGAGATCGGCTCCAGTCTGCGCGAAGCGCGAATGCGCGAGCGCATCGACATCACCGAGGCCGAAGCCGACACCAAGATCCGTGGCAAGTACCTGCGCGCCCTGGAGAACGAGGAATGGGACCTGCTGCCCGGCCCGACGTTCGTCAAGAGCTTCCTGCGCACCTACGCGGACTACCTCGGGCTCGACGGCCGGATGCTCGTCGAGGAGTTCAAGCTGCGCTACGAGCGCCCGGAGCTCCAGCCGATCGTCCCGCCGCGCGGCGGCAGCTCGCGTGACCGCGACCGCCGTGACCGGCGCAGCGGCGGGCGCCGCAGCTCCTCCGGCCAGGGACCGAGCCGCGGGCGCATCTTCCTGATCGGCGGCCTGGTCCTGGCGCTTCTGGTCGGCCTGTTCCTGCTCGGCGTCAGCGGCGGCAGTGACAACACCAACACGAGCACCTCCGCCTCCTCGACGCCCACGCGCACGAGAACCAGCACGGCGAAGAGGACGGCCACCGCGAAGGCGCCCGCGAAGTCCGCACCGACGGCGGTGCGGCTGAAGATCATCCCGACGGGCACCGTCTACGCGTGCCTGCGCGCCGGCAGCGCGATCCTCATCAAGGGCGTCAACCTCCAGGCCGGGACGCCGACGAAGACCTACACGGCCAGGAAGATGCGCCTGATGCTGGGCAACGGCAGCGCGAAGCTCGTCGTCAACGGGAAGACGAGCGATGTGCCCGCCTCCTCCAGCGCGATCGCCTACGTGATCACCCCGACGCGCACACGGCGCGTGCCCGCCGCACAGGGCCCCGGGTGCTGATGGGCGCGCGCGCGGGCATCGTCGTCACCGGCACCGAGGTCCTCACGGGCCGCGTCGTCGACCGCAACGGGCCCTGGCTCTCGGACCGCCTGCGCGAGCTGGGCGTCGACCTGGAGACGATCATCATCGTCGGCGACCGTGCGCAGGACATGGAACACGCGCTGAGCTTCCTGGCGGGCGAGGGCTGCGACCTGATCGTGACGAGCGGCGGCCTGGGCCCGACCGCCGACGACCTCACCGCCGAGGTCGTCGGGCGCTTCCAGGGCCGCGAGATGACGATGGACGACGCGCTGCGCGGGCGTATCGCGAAGATCCTCGAGGGCATCGCCAGGCGCTGGCCGCACATCGACCTCGAGGCGCTCGAGGAGGGCAACCGCAAGCAGGCGACGATCCCGGCCGGCGCGACGATCCTCGAGCCCGTCGGAACCGCTCCCGGCCTCGTCGTGACGCCCTCGGGGGGCTCGACGACGCCCGCCGTCGTCGTGCTGCCCGGCCCGCCGCGCGAGCTGCAGGGCATGTGGCCGGCGGCGCTGATCACCGACGCCTTCCGCCTGGCGATCAAGGACCACACCGAGTACCGCCAGGCGATGCTGCGGATGTTCGGCATCCCGGAGTCCGAGATCGCCGAGACGCTGCGCCGCGCCCACGACGCCGGCATCGCGATCGACGAGCTGGAGATCACGACCTGCCTGCGCCGCGGCGAGGTCGAGGTCGTCACGCGCTACGAGCCGCCTGCGCAGGCGACCTACGAGCGCTTCGCGACCTTCGTGCGCGAGCGCCACGCCGCGACGCTCTTCTCGGACGACGGCACGTCGATCGACGACCAGGTCGCCGCGCTGCTGCGCCGTGCGCCCGCGCGCACCGTCGCGCTCGCCGAGTCCTGCACCGGCGGTCTGCTCAGCGCGCGGCTGACCGACCTGCCCGGCTCCTCGGCCTACGTGCGCGGGGGCGCCGTCGTGTACTCCAACGAGGCCAAGAGCGACCTGGTGAGCGTCGATCCCGCGCTGATCGGGGAGTTCGGCGCCGTCTCGGTCGAGGTCGCCCGCGCGCTGGCCGACGGCGCGATCGAGCGCTTCGGCGCGGACGTCGGCGTCGGCATCACGGGCATCGCAGGCCCCGACGGCGGCACCGAGGACAAGCCGGTCGGCACGGTCTGCTTCTCGGTCGCCGAGCGCGACGGGCCGCGCATCGACCGCCGGGCGCACCTTCCGGGCTCGCGCGGGGACGTGCGCGACCGCTCGACCACCGTCGCCATGCACCTCCTGCGGCGCCTGCTGCTGGGGCTCGGCGACCTGCCGACGATGTGAGCGCCGACCCGCTGCGGCTGTTCGTGGCGCTCGATCTGCCGGGCGCGGTGCGCGACGCGCTCGCCGCCTGGGGCGCAACGGCCGCCGACGCCGACCCCGCCCTGCGCGCGCTCGCGCCGTCGGCGCTGCACGTGACGCTCGCCTTCCTCGGTGAGCGCCCGGTCTGGGAGCTCGACGGCATGCGCGCGGCCATGCACGGGGCCGCGGGGAAGGCGCCGTCCGCCGTCCCGCTGAGCCTGTCCGGCGCGCTCTGGCTCTCGCCGCGGCGCCCGCACGTGCTGACGATGGGGATCGGCGACGCCTCGGGCGCGCTGGAGCGCCTGCACCGGCGCCTGGTCGGTGAGCTGGGCCGCGAGATCGGCTGGGAGGGGGAGGAGCGCCCGCTGCGTGCGCATGTGACGGTCGCGCGGGTGCGCCAGGGGCACACACCCGCCATGACCGGTATTCCCGGCGCTCCACGGGCGGCGTTCGACGCTCCCGCGCTGACCCTCTACAACTCGGTCCTTGGGCCCGCAGCGGCCGCGCACGAGCCCCTCGAGCGGATCGCGCTGCCCACGGCCTGAGGAGGTCGTCCGCCGCGCGTTGCAGACTGGCGCGAGACGTGGCACAGAGTCGCTGTGGCGCCGTCGCGGGAGGCGATCGTATGTTCGCCCCGTTCCGTCCGATCGGAAGCGGAGAATCCCGCATTCGCAAGCGCAGAAAGGTCGTTTGAAGCACATGGCTGTCACCACAGAGGAAAAGGCTGCGAAGGCCCGCGACGCCGCCCTGCAGGGTGCGCTGGCGCAGATCGATCGCGAGTTCGGCAAGGGCACGATCATGCGCATGGGCGACGAGGGCGCCCAGGTGAAGGTCAACGCGATCCCGACCGGGGCGCTGTCACTGGACCTCGCGCTCGGGATCGGCGGGATGCCGCGCGGCCGGGTGGTCGAGGTCTTCGGCCCGGAGTCCTCGGGGAAGACGACGCTCGTCTACCACGTCATCGCCGAGGCCCAGAGGCTCGGCGGCGTCTGCGCCTTCATCGACGCCGAGCACGCGATGGACCCGCTCTACGCCCAGCAGATCGGCGTCGACATCGACGAGCTGCTCGTCTCCCAGCCCGACCACGGCGAGCAGGCGCTCGAGGTCTGCGACATGCTCGTGCGCTCCGGCGCCGTCGACC
>JADGPM010000170.1 GCA_017882425.1 Solirubrobacteraceae bacterium | reverse complement strand
TGTCGTAGGCGTGCGAGCGCCAGTCGTCGGCGGGGTTCACCGCCGCGTTGATGCCGCCGGCCGCCGCCACCGAGTGCGAGCGCACCGGGTGGACCTTGCTCAGAAGCGCGACGGTCGCGCCCTTCTGCGCGGCTGCGAGCGCTGCGCGCTGGCCCGCGAGGCCCGCGCCGATGATGAGGACGTCGTGTGCTGGCATGGCTCTTCCGGAGGTCGTGACGGCCCTGGGCTTCAGGTGTGAGGAGATGGGGTCGCCGTCTTCCACTCTATACGCGAGTGCCCCGCCGACGGCCTGCGCCCGGACGCGCGATGGCGCGCCTCAATTCCAGCCGCGACGGTCGGATTCACCCCGGTCCTCGGCCGGGCTCGCGGCGGTCGCTACTGCGCGGCCGCGGCGAGCGCGCGGCGCAGTTGGTCGGCGGTGACGACGCCGCACAGCCGCCCGTCGGCGTCGACGACCATCACCGCGCCGAGCTTGCGGATCGACTCCAGGCCGAGCATCGACTCGACCGGCGTGTCGCGCGGGACCCAGGAGTCGCCGTCGGTCGCGACGTCGAGGACCTCGCCGACCGGCAGCGCGGGGCGGCCATGGCGCACGACCTCGTCGACGGCCTCCTCGCGCAGGATCCCGCGGAAGCGGCCGAGCTCGTCGACCACCGGGAACCAGGGCCAGCGGTAGCGCAGGAAGTACTGGTCGTGCGCGTCGATCGCCGGCACCTGCGCCGGGATCGCGACGGGCTGTTCGTCCATCAGATCGCCCGCCGTGACGCCGTCGAGGCGCTCGGAGAAGCGCGTCCCGGCGACGGCGCCGCGCGCGGCCGAGCTCAGGAACCACCCGAGGAAGCCGAACCAGACGCCCGAGATGACGTCGCCGCGCACCGCGACGAGAACGCCCAGGCCGATCATCAGCCAGCCGAAGATCTCGCCCAGACGCGCGGAGATCCGCGTCGCGCGGTTGCGATTGCCGGTCACCTTCCAGGCGATCGAGCGCGCGATGCGCCCGCCGTCCAGCGGGAAGGCGGGGATCAGGTTGAAGACGAGCAGCGTCAGGTTGATCAGCGCGAGCCAGCCGAGCAGCGCGACGCCGGGGGTGGTGCTGACGGTCTTGAAGGTCGCGGTGTCGACGACGCCGCCGACGTGCGAGGCGAGCATCGCGGCGCCGAGGCAGACGACGACGATCAGCGCGGTGACGGCCGGCCCGGCGGCCGCGACCTTGAACTCCTCGGCAGGGGTCTGCGAGTCGCGCGTGAGCTTCGCGACGCCGCCGAACAGCCACAGGTCGATCCCGGACGTGCCGATCCCCTGCCGCCGGGCGACGAGCGCATGGCCGAGCTCGTGGAGCAGCAGCGAGACGAAGAACAGGAGGCTCGCGGCGAGCGCGATGCCGAACGTCACCGTGTTCGAGGAGCCCGTCAGGACGGTGCGGAAGTACCCCGAGAGCCAGTAGATCATCAGGAACAGCACGATGAACCAGCTCGGGCTCGCGCCGATGCGGATGCCGAAGACGCGGAACAGCTGGATCGAGCGGTCGCCGAACACGGGGGCCTATGGTCGCAGGCTCCGCCAGGACGGCGAGCCGCTGCGCGGTCAGCCGGCGGGGGTGTGCCGCGCGACGATCGCCTCGACGTCCGTCCCCGGGGGCAGCGTGCCGTAGTTCAGCCCGGCGTCGCCGCCCAGGCGCGCGGCGCAGAACGCGTCGGCGACGGCCGCCGGAGCGTGGCGCACGAGCAGCGAGCCCTGGAGCGCGAGCGCGAGCTTCTCGACGACGCGCCGCGCACGCTGCTCGATCGCCTCGTCGTCGTCGAACTCGCGGCGCACCCCGTCGACGAAGGCGTCCAGGCGCGGGTCGGCGCCGGCCCCGAGGTCGACCTCGGCGAAGTACGCCTCCAGCGCCTCCGGCGTTCGCGACAGCGCGCGCAGGACGTCGAGTGCCATGACGTTGCCCGAGCCCTCCCAGATCGAGCTGAGCGGCGCCTCGCGGTAGAGGCGCGGCATCCCGGACTCCTCGACGTAGCCGACGCCGCCGAAGCACTCGAGCGACTCGTAGGCGTGCCCCGGCGCGCGCTTGCAGACGTGGTACTTGCCGATCGCCGTCCCCAGGCGCTTGAGGTGCGCCTCGGCGGGGTCGGCGCCTGCGCGGTCGTAGGCGCGCGCCATGCGCATCGCCAGCGCGGTCGCAGCCTCCGCCTCGATCGCCAGGTCGGCGAGCACGTTGCGCATCAGCGGCTGGTCGCTGAGGAGGTGGCCGAACGCGCTGCGGTGGGCCGCGTGCCACGTCGCCTCGGCGACGCCGCGGCGCATGCCGGCCGCCGAGCCCAGGATGCAGTCCAGGCGGGTGTGGCCGACCATCTCGATGATCGTCGGGACGCCGCGCCCCGGCTCGCCGACCATCCGCGCGATCGCGCCGCGGTACTCGATCTCGCTCGAGGCGTTCGACCTGTTGCCGAGCTTGTCCTTGAGGCGCTGGATCTGCATCGGGTTGCGCGTGCCGTCGGGCAGGATGCGCGGCAGCGCGAAGCACGACAGGCCCTCGTCGGTCTGCGCGAGGACGAGGAAGAGGTCGCACATCGGCGCCGAGCAGAACCACTTGTGGCCGACGATTTCGTACTCGGCCCCCGGCCCGCCGCCGTTCAGCGGCGTCGCCGTCGTGGTGTTGGCGCGCACGTCCGAGCCGCCCTGCTTCTCGGTCATCGCCATCCCGCACAGCGCGGAGCCCTTCTCGCCGGCCCGGCGCAGCACGGGGTCGTAGCTCGTCGCGGTCAGCAGCGGCTCCCACTCTGCGGCGATCTCCGGCTGCATGCGCAGGGCGGGGATCGCGGCGAACGTCATCGTGATCGGGCAGGCGAAGCCCGCCTCGGCCTGCATCGCGCTGATGTAGAGCGCCGCGCGCGCCGTGTGGCCGCCCTCGCGGTCGGTCCGCCAGGGGAGCGCGTGCAGCTCGTCGCGCACGCCGGCGGCCATCAGCTGGTGCCAGCTCGGGTCGAAGTCGACCTCGTCGATGCGGTGGCCGTAGCGGTCGTGGGTGCGCAGGACCGGGGTGTAGGTGTTCGCGCGCTCGCCCCAGGCCATCGGCTCGCCACCCCAGAACGCACCCGCCTCGAGCGCCCGCTCCGTCGCCCAGCCCGCGCCCTCGCGCTCCAGCGCCTCGACGAGCGGCGCGTTGTCGGCGAAGAGGTTGCGCCCGGCCAGCGGCGGCGGCTGGTTGAAGACCTCGTGCGTCTGCGGCTGTGCGTGCGGCTCGCGGGCGATCATCGGCCGAAGGCTACGCCTCCCGCGCCGCTATCGGCGCACCGGCGTCGCCACGCGGCGCGGCGGCCGGATGCCGCGCTTCGCGGTCGACGAGCCCTGCGCGTTCGAGGCCGTCAGCGTGACGTTCAGCGTGGAGCTCGCGCCGCGCGGGAGCGTCAGCGTGATCGTCGTCGCGCGGCCGGAGCGCACCGTGACGGCGCGGCTCGCGACGCGCCGCCCCAGGCGGTCGCGCACGACGACGCGCACCGTGCCCCCGGCGTCGCGCAGGACCAGACGCGCGAGGAGTCGGCGTCCTCGACGCGTGACGCGCGCGCTGCGAAAGCGCGGCTTGCGGCCCGCGGTCGGCGTCGGCACCGGCGCGGTCGTCGTGGGCGAGGTGGTCGTGTCCGGCGAGGTGTCGGTGGCCGGCGGCGGCGCGGGCGTGACCGGCGCGGGCGGCAGCGCGAGCGTCCACAGCCCGCGGCCGTGGGTCGCGGCGTACAGCAGGCGCGATCCGGGGACGGCCGTGAGCCCGTACACCCCGACGACCGGCAGGCCGCCGGCGGCCTTGGCCCACGCGGTCGCGCCGCTCGGCAGGCGCAGCACGCCGAAGTCGCTGGCGGCGTAGAGGTCGCCGGTCGGAGCGTCGCGGACGAGCGCGGTGACCGGCAGGTCGCCGATCCCGTCGGCCCCCGTGCCCGAGAGGTCGGTGGCCGTGACGTTGCCGTCCCCGTCGACGCGCACGTCGAAGACGTGGCCGGGCGTCGACGGCGTGTACGCGTCGTAGCCCGAGTACGAGATCCAGGCATGACGGGCGTCGGCCGGGTCCACGACGATGCTGCTGACGAACCGCGGCGGCAGCGTCGGGGCGTTCAGCTTCGTCCAGGCGACCGCGCCGGCCGCTGCTCCGGCGTTGCCGGAGAGCCAGAGGTCGCCCTTGCGGGTCGCGGCCCAGAGCGTCCCGCCGTCGGACGGTGCGCGCGCCAGGGCGACGACGTAGTTCTGCGCGTCACCGCCGCTGAGGTCCTGGCCGACGGTCACCCAGTCACCGCAGTTCGGCGACGTCGGCTGGCTGTAGGAGCTGTCCTGGCAGTTCGCGTCCAGGAACGCGCGCGGGCCGCCCATGTCCGTCGTGCGCCAGACGTGCTGGCCCGCGGTGAACAGCGTCCCCGGCGTCGCAGGATCGTCGATCAGCGGCACGTAGAACGAGAACGCCTCGGTCGCGTTGTCGAGCGGGCTCGAGATGTAGAGCCACGTGTCGGGGTTGCTGGTGCCCAGGGCCGGGGCGTAGGCCCAGTCGTTGCTGCCCTGCCCGGTCCCCGACGGGTTGGAGCTGCCGTAGTTCACGTCCATCGAGGCGTTGAAGAAGGTGTGCACGCGCGCGGCGCGCCCCGGGTCCCCGACGCGCGGGTCGATGAGCGACTGCCCGCCGTCGCCGCCGATCGACTCGAAGAACCCGCCGCCCGGCCGCAGCGCCCAGGTGCCGTTGTCCTGCGCGCCCGCGAGGATGTCGCCGGTCGGGTTCTGCGGGTTGACGCTGACGCTCTGGAACTGGAGCGTGTCGAGGCCCGTGTTGAGGAAGTCCGTGCGGTAGGGGATCCCCGGGGACTGGAGCAGGTTCTGGCAGACGGTCAGGTCCGAGCCGGTCAGTCCACGGGCTCCGCAGTCGCTGCGGGCGTCGACGTAGCGCTCCGGGGGGGTCGTCGAGGGGACGACGCCGAGGCCCGAACGCGAGACGCCGCCGTCGGAGCCCACGAAGAAGATGCCGGTCTGGTCGGGGACGAAGGCCACGGCGTGGGTGTCGGGATGCATGCCCGCCGGACATGCGGACGGCGCGCCGGGGGGGTCGCAGTTGTCCTGGGCGTCGCTCGACATGTCGCGGAACGACGCCCCGGCATCCGTGGAGCGCAGGACCGCGCGGCCGTTGGTGGTGACGTTGAACTCGTCGTAGTCGAACGCGCCGCCGAGCATCACGATGCTCGGGTTGGACGGGTCGGCGACGACGACGTTGTTGTAGCCGCACTGCTCGTGGCAGTAGCGGTAGGACGTGTAGCCCGGCTGCGAGCGGCTGGTGCTCGAGAGCTGGATCCAGGAGCTGGCGGCGTTCGTCGGCGGCACCCCCGGGTCGACGAGGCCCGACGCCGGGATGTTGACGTCGTCGGTGCGCCACAGGAGCGCCGTGCCCTTCCCGGCGTTGGCGTCCTCCGAGGAATCGCCGGCGTACAGGCGCGAGCTCGCGCCGAGGTCCGCCAGCGCGAACTCGGTCCGGTCGCCGTAGGTGTCCGCGTTGGGGTACCCCGCCGGCGCCATCGTCGCGAAGACCTGCGAGAAGCCGGGCGATGCCGTCAGACCGTCGGCGCTGTTGCGCCAGATGCCGTAGCCCGTGACGGCGGCGTAGACGATCTCCGGGTGGTTCGGGTCGAGCTCGATGTGGTTGACGCCGCCCTGGAACCAGTCCGAGCCGGAGGCCGGGTCGGCGGTGCTCGCCGGCTTGGAGAACACGAGGCTGAACGTGGCGCCGGTGTCGGTCGACTCGTACAGGCCGAGCGTCGGCGCGTTCGGCGGCGTCACCCGGCCGCCGTTGACCGCGGCCGACCCGTGCCGCGCGAGGCCCGTTCCGATCCAGATGGTGTGTCCGTCCGGTGAGATCGCGATCGAACCGATCGCGCGGTCCGTCGCCGCCGCGGCGCTGCCCGGTACCAGGCTCCAGCTGTCGCCTCCGTCGGTCGAGCGGAACAGCCCGACCCCGGCCTCCGAGTCGCCCGAGCCGTTCGCCTCACCGGAGCCGGCGTAGATGGTGTCGCCGGTCGGGTTGCTGGGATCGACGACGAGCGAGCCGAACGCGGCCGTCGTCAGGCCGCTGTTGACCGGTTGCCAGGCGGGCTGCGCGGCGAGCGCGTCGCTCGTGCGCCAGATGCCGCCGCCGGCTGCCGCGATCCACATCCGGCAGGTCGAGGTGATCGAGCAGTTCGGGTCGACCGCCATCGCGGTGACGCGGCCGGCGTTCGTCGCCGCCGCGCCCGTGAAGGTGACGTCGCCGGGAACCAGGGGATCCGTCGGTCCGAGCGACTGCCAGTTGCTGGAGAGCGACGGCCGCACGTCGGCGCCGCGGCGGAAGTCTGCGGCGCTGAGGCGCGCCGGCGCGGTGAGGTACGCCGTGCGCGCCACGGCGGCCTGCCGCGCTCCGACGTAGGTGCGCGGGTAGGCGCGCGCGTCGACCGCCTCGGTGGCCGGCCCGTGGACGGCCTCGCCCGCGGCGCCGGCGTCCGCGCGCTCGCGCCCGCGGTCGGCCTGCGTCCCCTGCTCGCCGCGAGCGCGCTGCTCGCGCACCTCGGCGACGGCGTGACGGCGAGCGCCGACACCGGAGGTCGGCTGGCCGCGGGCCGCGCGCGTGGGCGCCGGGGCATCGCGCGTCACCAGGGCGACGAGCACCGAAGCCGCGAGCAGCAGCACGGCGCACAACGCGGCGTGGAGAGGATGGCGCGTCATCGGGGAACGGCACACGTGGCCGGCACGAGCCGGCCGATCGTCACCGTCAAGCGTACGGGCGCCCGGGTGCGCCGTGCGCCGATGGGCGCCATTGTGCACCCTCGCGCCCCGCAAGCCGCAGCACCCGGTGTCCAGCTAGCCTGCCGGGCTCCGACCAGAAGGGACACCACGTGGCGAAGATCAAGGTGCACAACCCGGTCGTCGAGCTCGACGGCGACGAGATGACGCGGATCATCTGGCAGTTCATCAAGGACCAGCTGATCCTGCCCTACCTCGACGTCGACCTGAAGTACTACGACCTGGGCATCGAGCGCCGTGACGCCACCGACGACCAGATCACCGTCGACGCCGCCAACGCCATCAAGCAGTACGGCGTCGGGGTGAAGTGCGCGACGATCACGCCCGACGAGGCGCGCGTCGAGGAGTTCGGCCTCAAGCAGATGTGGCGCTCGCCGAACGGGACGATCCGCAACATCCTCGGCGGCGTGATCTTCCGCGAGCCGATCGTGATCAGCAACGTGCCGCGCCTGGTCCCCGGCTGGACGAAGCCGATCGTGATCGGCCGCCACGCCTTCGGCGACCAGTACCGCGCGACCGACCTGGTCGTCCCCGGCGCGGGCGCGCTGACGATGACGTTCACCCCGGAGAACGGCGACGAGCCGATCGAGCTCGACGTCTACGACTTCCCCGGCGGCGGCGTCGCGATGGCGATGTACAACCTCGACGACTCGATCCGCGACTTCGCACGCGCCTCGCTGCGCTACGGGCTGGACCGCGGGTTCCCCGTCTACCTCTCGACGAAGAACACGATCCTCAAGCGCTACGACGGGCGCTTCAAGGACCTCTTCGCCGAGGTCTACGACGCGGAGTTCAAGGCCGACTTCGAGGCCGCCGGCATCACCTACGAGCATCGTCTGATCGACGACATGGTCGCCGCGGCGCTGAAGTGGGAGGGCGGCTACGTCTGGGCCTGCAAGAACTACGACGGCGACGTGCAGTCGGACACGGTCGCGCAGGGCTTCGGCTCGCTCGGCCTGATGACGAGCGTGCTGATGACCCCCGACGGGAAGACCGTCGAGGCCGAGGCCGCGCACGGCACCGTCACGCGCCATTTCCGCCAGCACGAGCGCGGCGAGCCGACCTCCACGAACCCGATCGCCTCGATCTTCGCCTGGACGCGCGGCCTGGCCGCGCGCGGGCGCATGGACGGCACGCCCGAGGTGACCGCGTTCGCCGAGACCCTCGAGCGGGTCTGCATCGAGACGGTCGAGGGTGGCAGCATGACGAAGGACCTCGCGCTGCTGATCGGCCCCGACCAGCCGTTCGAGACCACGCAGGAGTTCCTGGCATCGATCGACGCCGGCCTGCAGCGCGCGATGGCGTGACGCACCCCACTGAACCCGTCAATCCACAGGAGATGAATCGATGACTCCCCCCGTCAAGGTCACCGTCACAGGCGCCGCCGGCCAGATCGGCTACGCGATCCTGTTCCGCATCGCCTCCGGGCAGCTGCTGGGCCCGGACACGCCCGTCGAGCTGAGCCTGCTCGAGATCACCCCGGCGCTCACCGCCGCCGAAGGCACGGCGATGGAGCTCGTCGACTGCGCGTTCCCGCTGCTGCACCGCATCGACATCAGCGACGACCCGAACGTCGCCTTCGACGGCACGAACATCGGGCTGCTCGTCGGCGCGCGCCCGCGCGGCCCGGGCATGGAGCGCGGCGACCTGCTCGAGGCCAACGGCGGCATCTTCCGCCCGCAGGGCCAGGCGATCAACGGCCACGCAGCGGACGACATCCGCGTGCTCGTCGTCGGCAACCCCGCGAACACGAACGCGCTGATCGCGATGAGCAACGCTCCGGACGTGCCGCGCGAGCGCTTCACCGCGATGACGCGCCTGGATCACAACCGCGCGCTCGCGCAGCTCTCCAACCACACGTCGACGCCGATCACGGAGATCACGAACGTCGCGATCTGGGGCAACCACTCCGCCACGCAGTACCCGGACATCACGCACGCCACCATCGGCGGGGAGCCCGCCAAGGCCGTCATCGACGACGACGCCTGGGTCGCCGACGCGTTCATCCCGCGTGTGCAGAAGCGCGGCGCGGAGATCATCGAGGCGCGCGGCGCGTCCAGCGCGGCCTCGGCCGCGAACGCGGCGATCGACCACGTGCACGACTGGGTGCTGGGCTCGGCGCCGGGCGACGTCGTCTCGATGGCCGTGCCGTCCGACGGCTCCTACGGCGTGCCCGAGGGCCTGATCTCCTCGTTCCCGTGCGTGTGCCGCGACGGGAGCTACGAGATCGTCCAGGGGCTGGAGATCGACGACTTCTCCCGCCGGCGCATCGACGCCAGCGTGGCCGAGCTCTCCGAGGAGCGCGAGGCGGTCAAGGCGCTCGGACTGATCGGCTGAGCGGCTGCGGCGAACGTCCCGCGCGGCGCCGGCACTGCCGGCGCCGCGGGGCATTCAGGCGCTCACGCGGCGGCGAGCGGGTACCAGCCCTTGCCGTCCTTCTTCACCAGGCCGTCCTGCTGCAGGCCGGGCATGACGCGATACAGGTAGTTCTGCTTGATCTTCATCGCCTCGGCGATCTCCGGGATGGTGATCCCCGGCCGCGCGGTGACGAGCGCCAGCGCCTCCTTGCCGCGGGTGCCGCTGCCCTTCGGGCGGCCGCGACGGCCGGTGCCCGAACCGCCGCCGGTGCGACGCCGGGCGGCCGGGC
>JADGPM010000169.1 GCA_017882425.1 Solirubrobacteraceae bacterium | reverse complement strand
GCGCGTCAGGCGGCGCTGATGCTGAACCAGGTCGAGCGCAGGCCGAGCAGCGAGCGGACGGTGCCCGACGGGACGTCGCGTACGCCGAGCGAGCCCGTGATCCGCACGGTCGCAGCACGTCCGGTCGGGGTCGTCGTCGCGACCTCGAGGCCGACGAGGTCCCCGCTGACCAGCGTGCCCAGACGCGCTGCGGCGCTCTGCGCGGTCAGCGTGACCGACCAGTCGTGGTAGGGCGAGAGGCGGTCGTAGGGGTCGTCGACCGGGCGCAGGTAGGGCACCGGGTCGGCGCCTGGGTAGATCTCCTCGTTCGCCGCCGTCCGGCCGCCCGAGGATGCGGAGAAGAGCGCCGTCGCGACCGTGCCCCCATAGAGCAGCGCCTGCCGGCGGGTCGCGTTGACAGCGGTGGTCGACGCGGCGGCCTCGCCTGCGACGCCGCGGTACATCTGCGAGCGCGTGTCGCAGTAGACGTCGAACGCGGCGGCCGGTCGCAGCCCTGCCAGGGCATAGGACCGCGCCGCGACCGCCTGCGCCCGCAGGGCCGCCGGGGGCCATGAGGACGGCATCTCGCTCGCGACGACGCCGTCGAGATACTGCTCGAGGTCCACGTCATCCACGGCGAGGACGTTCGCGGCGTCGGGGCTGAGAACGAGCGCGCCGCGGTAGCGCCCGTCGTGGACGCCGTTCTCGGCGGTTCCCATCAGCCTGACGGGCGTCGCGCCGGTGATGCGCACCGGGGTCTGCAGGTGGGCGAGGCCGCGACCGGTGCGCAGGTCGGCGAGCCGCAGCAGCGGGCCGCCCTCCCAGAGCGAGACGCCGTAGCTGCGCGCGGGGCTCAGGGCCACGCGCCGGCCGTCGGCGCCCCGGGCGAGCGTCGCGGAGGTCACCTGCGTGGTCGGGCTCGCGGCGAGGCGCACACGGATCCGCGAGGCGGGCCGGCCCGCGATGGTCGTTCCCGGGTAGTAGTGGGCGAGGATCCATGTCCCGCTGCGGTGCTCGTCGCGGGCGTAGCCCATCGCGCCGTACTGCGCGAGGCCGACGCCGTGACCCCAGCCGTGACCGTCGAACCGCCAGGATGCGGCGCTCGCGGGGGCACTCAGCGCGGGGAACAGCAGGAGCGTGGCGAGGAGGGCCTTCACACCTGCTCAAACCCCGGCGCGCGGCCGATGTTGCGGCCCGCGACACTCCCGGGCGCTGCGGCTACCGCCCGCGTCCGGAGGCGCGCACGCTCGGCGCGGGGCCCGTGCGGTTGCCGCGGCTGACGCCGGCCACCCTCACCGTCACGCGCTCTCCTGACAGGACGCCCGTGACCCGCAGCCGGTGGACGCCGGCCTTGACCACGTGCAGCTCCGAACGTCCGTGCGAGCCGTGGATCCGGACTGCATAGGCCGCGGCGCCGCTCGCGCTGCCCCAGCTGACGGTGACGGCCCTCCCGGTGACGGTGGCCCTGACCCGCGTGACCGGTGCCGGACGCAACGGCCCGGGCGCCGTGTAGTGCCCGACGATGCGCGTGTCGGTGACGACGCCCTCGTGGCGCACGAGCGCGAGCACCGTGCGCCTGCCGCCGCGGGCGTCCGCCGGTGCGAAGCGCAGCGTCCCGTGCGCGCCCCGCGCGACGCCCAGGATGTGCGTGCCGAACGTCCCCTTCTCGGCGAACGCGACCGTCTGGCCGCTGCCGAGGTGGGTGATCGCGTAGCGGATCGAGCGGGCGCGGCCGGCGCCGGCCAGCGTCGCCTGCACGGCCGCCGGCACGTAGCCGTCACCGACGAGGACGTCCCCGATCGGCGCCGAGTCGGCCTGCGGTGTCACGGTCCACGTCCCCGCGGCAGGCTTCTTGAGCACGACGAACGTCGTCGTCCCGCCCTTGGGCACGATCGTGTAGCCGGCCTGCGCGCCGTCCCCGCCGACGTGCGCACCGCCGGGCCCGGCCACCGTCACGTGCGGCGCGGCCGCGGTGCCGTTGACGACGATCGTCTCGCTCGGGTTCCCCGCGGGAAGCGTCACCGCGGTTCCGCCGGCCTGCGCCGCGCGGGCCGTGGCGCTGCTGACCGCCGGGCGGGGTGGCACGTGGTATCTGCCCGCGTGACACGGGAAGGAGAGGTGGGCGATGATCGAGACGGTCAGCGCCGCCGGGTTGAGCAGCAGCGCCGGGCTGAAGTCCGCGAACGGGTAGTCGATGCCGCCGGAGGCCTCACCGTACGCGGGGACGTTGAAGCTCGCGCACGCGGCGAAGCCCGCGTTCGACACGGCGATCTCGCCACCGAGGCCGACGCACCCGAGATCCACGGTGTTCCCGGTGATCGGGACATCGAAGGAGATGTTGACGCAGGCGTCGCCCTTGACGTCCGCGCCGAAGTTGCCATTGGTCGCGTCGACGAAGCCGTCGGCGCTCGCCGCGATGTGGATCGGCCCGAAGTCCCCGCCGACCTCGCCGCCGAACCCGGCGTAGCCGTCGCTCTGGAAGTCCAGGTACCCCGTGGCGATGTCGAAGACGAAGAACGAGACGGCGCCGCTCATCTTGAAGTCGGCCGGCCCATGGCTCGGGAACGTCATGTCGAAGCGCCCGTCGATGTTCACCGGGGAGATGCCGCCGACCCCCGGGGTGCCGGCGCCGATCTTCGCGTCCGCGCCGATGTGCGTCGGATCCAGGCCGAGCTCGCCGCCGATCGAGTTCAGGTAGACGAACGGCCCGATCACGATGCCCGGCGGTGGCGGCGTGTACTCGAAGCCGGCGTGCTTGTACGCACCGTGCTGGAATGCGACGTCGATCAGCGCCAGGCCGCCGCCGGCGCCCGCGGGTGGGAACTGCACTGCGCCGTCGCCCGACCATGTGTCGCTGTCGCCGGCGTAGTCGATGTCGAGGTGATCGATCAGCAGCGGCCCGAGCAGGATGTTGCCCACGTGGATGTGCAGGCTGTTGAAGTGCAGCCCGCTCGTGCGGTCGGCGATCAGCGTCGCCGCCCCGCGCACATCGCCCAGGACGGGAGGCAGGCCCAGCGACACCGGCACCCGGACGCCGTCGGGCGTGAGGATCACGTCCACCCTGCCCTTCGCGCCGAAGCCGAAGAGGTCCAGGCCGAACGCGCTCTGGTCGAAGCTGAACAGGGTGGTCCCGGCCGAGGCGACCGGAAGCTGCAGGTGCAGCGCGCCGTGGAACAGGGTCACCGTGATGCCCTCGCCTTCGAGCAGCACGCTGACGGCGCCGGTCGTGTTCACCGTGTGCGCACGCGGGTCGATCATGATCGAGACGCCGGCGTCCGGGACGAGGTGCAGGCCGTTGAGGTTGATCTCCCCGGTCGAGACCGTCACCCCTGCAGAGCCCCCGGTGCCGTGCAGGAAGCAGCCCGCCTGGCTGTCCATCTCGACGGCGCCGAAGGCGAGCCTCGCGCAGGTGCTCGTGGCCGAGCGGTCACCGCCGCCCGCGAGGCTGCCGAGCCCGGGCTTGCCGGTCGCTCCCTGCGGGCCGAACGGCGTGCCGACGATCGGACCCGGTTGATTCACGCCGCCCGTCTGGTTGGCGACGGCGAACCCCCCGCCATCGCTCGCGGCGGCGACGCCGATCTGCCCCGCGGCGGCGCCATCGAACACCTGCTGTGCGGGCGCCCAGTGCGTGCCGTCGGTGGCGCTGCGCAACCGCACGCCCGGGGTCTTCCCGTCGCGCGACTCCCATGCCGCCACCACGCGGCCCGAGGGGTCCTCGAAGAGCTGCCCGAACACCGCCCCCTCGCTGTCGCTGACCGTCGCCGGGGCGCCCGGCGCGAGGCCGGCCCCCATGCGGCGCACCGCGTAGGGGCCGTTGACGCCCGGGCGGTTCATCAGGAACAGCCCCCCCGGGCCACCCGCCAGGCGCGGCTCGTCGCCGGCGATCACGGTCGGCGCGGTCCAGGTGCTCGCGTCGCTGATCGGTGCCGTCCCGGTCCACTGGCGGACGAACGTCTGGCGGTTCAGGTCGGCGAAGGCGGCGACGGGCCTGCCCCCGTCGACGGCGAGGGATCCGCTGTAGGCGCGGTCGGGCCCTCCGTCGCCGAGGTTGGCCTGTGCGCTCGTGAACGCGCCGGGGCGGATCGCCTGGAAGAAGGTGCCGCCGGTCACCGTGTCGGTGATGACGCCGATCGTGGGGTCGTTGTCGGGACCGAACTCGACTGCGGCACTGCCGTTGATGCTCTGGTTTCCGACGAGGCCCGGACCGGTGAACGTCGTGCCGCCGTCCTCGGAGACCCAGATCAGCGTCGAGTTCGACACGTCGGACATGTCGGGCTTGGGAAAGGCCGTCGGGTAGCGATGGGTCATGATCACGACCTGGTCGCCGACCGCGACGACGCGCGGGCCGTCGCCGTCGGTGTTGAACTGCGGCCCGTCCCCGTCGCCGTACGGGTGGTCGGGAACGAACGACTGCGACCCGGGCGGGTTGTCACAGGCGCGCTCGCCGCGCTTGATCCGGCAGTAGCGCAGCACGTCGGCCCCACCGTCGCTGCTCTCCACCCAGACGATGTGCGCGGTGCCGCCCGCGTCGACGATCGTCTGGGGGAATCGCCCGGACGCCGACAACGCGATCGGCGCAGGCGTCTTGAGCGGCTTCGTCGCGGGCGCGCGCGTCGTCCCGACGTAGCCGGGGGAGCGGTAGACCGGCGTCCGGCTCGCGGCGGCCGCGGGCGAGAGGCCCGGGGCGGCCAGCGACGCGAACGCCGGGAGAGCGAGGAGGACGAGCGACCAGCGCACGATCCGGGGCGTCACTGCGGGCCACTATGGCCCTCGGCCCGGCGAATAGCGAATCGGGCCGCGATCACCCGGCTCGGCGGCGGATCCCCGGCGCCGCGGCGAGCGCGTCGCCGACGTCGGCGGCGAAGCGCTCCAGGGTGCCCGCGCCCGCCTCGACGTGGTCGGGGTTCAGCTCGCTGATCGTCAGGCCGGCCACACGCGGGTCGCCGAGCAGGGCGCCGAGCGCGCGCAGCGCGTCGGTGTAGGCGAGCCCTTCGTTGCGGCCCCAGTTCTCCGAGAGGGGGACGTCGGTGAAATCGATGACGTCGACGTCGAAGTGCACGAGCAGTCGCTCGCAGCGATCCTCGACGAGCGCCAGGGCGCGCCGCGCCGCCGCCTCCGGATCGCCGGCGACCGCGTCGACCGCGACGGTCCGGATCGCGCGCCGCTCGAGGACCGACCGCTCGAACACGGTCGCCTGCCCGGGGTCCCAGCCGACGAGCACGACCTGGCTCGGCTCGAGCAGCGGCGCGTGCGGACCGGCCGCCACGAGGTCGGGTGCCGCCCCGGCCTCGCCGAGCATGTGCGCCAGGCCCATCCAGTCCAGTGCCCCCTCGGGCACGCTCGCGGGGACGTTGCAGTCCGCGTGGGCGTCCAGGTACAGCAGGCCGAGGCGCTCGCCCCGGACGGCGTGCCCGGCGACCGTGCCGATGCCGACCGTGCAGTCGCCGCCGAGGACGAGGGTCGCCTCGCCCGCGTCGGTCGCATCGGCGACCCGCCGAGCCGTCTCCTGCACGATCTCGACGACCGTGCCGAGGTTCTGCGCACGGGGGTTCGCGCGATCCGGGCGCCAGCGCCACGGCTGCAGGTCGCCGCGGTCGTTGACGTGGACGCCGCCGGCGTGCAGGCGCGCGGGCAGGCCGGCGTCGCGCAGCGCACGCGGCGCCTGCTCCTGACCCGGCGCGAACGCGCCGGCGCTCGTCGGCACCCCGATCAGCCCCAGCGGACGACTCACGACTCTGCCCCCAGGCGTTCCCGAGCACCGGATCGTGCTCCGGAGTAGCATCCCAGAGGTCCGGCCCATCTCGCCGGACACAAACGCCCCGTGGAGTGCGACCGCCGGGGGAACCGCCCGTGGAGTGCGACCGCCGGGCTCACATTCGAAAGGACCAAGTCCATGCCAGAGGCCGTCATCGTCGACGCCGTCCGCACCCCGGTCGGCCGTGCCTTCAAGGGATCGCTCGCGTCGCTGCGCCCGGACGAGACGAGCGCGTTCATCATCGACCAGCTCCTCGAGCGCAACCCCGGGGTCGACCCGGCGACCGTCGAGGAGGTCGTCGCAGGCTGCGGTCTCCCGCAGGGCCTGCAGGCCAACAACATCGGCCGCATCTCCGTGCTGCTCAGCGAGAAGCTCGGCCAGCAGACCAACGGCGTGACGATCTCGCGCTACTGCGCCTCCGGGCTCGACGCGATCCGCACCGCGGCCAACAGCGTCGTCGCCGGTCACGGCGACGTCTACGTCGCGGCGGGCGTCGAGTTCGTCT
>JADGPM010000168.1 GCA_017882425.1 Solirubrobacteraceae bacterium | reverse complement strand
GTGGGCTGCGCGTTCGAGGTCGACGCCAGCCAGGCCGTCGAAGCGGTCATGCAGGTCGCGCCCCGCCCGCAGCCGGGTGTGCGGATGCAGCGCGAGACCTGGGACACCCCGGTCGAGCACTACTGCTACATCGACCTCTACGGCAACCGCTGCGAGCGGCTGACCTTCCCGCCCGGGCACTCGCGCATCGCCTACGAGGCCCGGCTGCTGCTCGACGCGCCCGCCGACGCGATCGAGCCCGGAACGCCCGAGACGCCGGTCGGCGCGCTGCCCGACGAGGTGCTGAGCTTCGTGATGCCGAGCAGGTTCTGCCTGCCCGACGAGCTGGGCCACGAGGCCTGGCAGCGCTTCGGCCATCTCGCGCCGGGCTGGGGGCGCGTGCAGGCGATCGTCGACGTCGTCCACGACCACCTCGAGTTCGTGCCGCAGTCGTCGAACCCGTGGACGACCGCCGCCGACGCCTACCGGGCGGGGCAGGGCGTCTGCCGCGACTACGCCCACCTGGCGATCACCTTCTGCCGCGCCCTGAACATCCCGGCGCGCTACGTGTTCGGCTACATCCCGGAGATCGGCGTCCCGCCCGCCGGCGAGCCGACGGACTTCGCCGCCTGGTTCGAGGTCTTCCTCGACGGACGCTGGCACACATTCGACGCGCGCAACAACACGCCGCGCGTCGGGCGCGTCGTCGTCGGGCGCGGTCGCGATGCGGTCGACGTCGCACTGCTGACCTCGTTCGGCCCGCTCACCCTGACCGGGTTCCACGTGTTCGCCGAGGAGCCGTCCGCCTCCGCCGAGCCCGCCGCGCTCGCGCCGCGCTGATCGTGGCCGCCGATCAACTCAGCCTCGGAGTGCTGGGACGCTCGCGCAAGGAGCACGAGCGCCGGCTGCCGATCCATCCCGCGCACATCGAGCGCATCGCCCCGCCGCTGCGGAGACGGATCGTCCTCGAGCGCGGGTACGGCGAGCATTTCGGCGTCCCCGACGCGGAGCTCACGGCGCTGGTGGGCGGCGTCCTCAGCCGCGAGGAGCTGCTGGCCGCCTGCGACGTCGTGGTGCTCCCCAAGCCGGCCGCCGCTGACCTCGCCGAGCTTCGCGAGGGTCAGGTCCTGTGGGGCTGGCCGCACTGCGTGCAGGACGCCGAGCTGACCCAGGTCGCCATCGACCGCCGGTTGACGCTGATCGCCTGGGAGGCCATGAACCACTGGAACGACGACGGCACGTTCGCCATCCACGTCTTCCACAAGAACAACGAGCTCGCCGGGTACTGCTCCGTGCTGCACGCGCTCCAGCTCGTCGGCGCGACCGGCCAGTACGGTCGCCCGCGCCGTGCCGCGGTGATCAGCTACGGCGCCACCGCGCGCGGCGCCGTCGCGGCGCTCCACGCGCTCGGCATCCACGAGATCACCGTGCTGACGCAGCGGTCCGTCGGCGTCGTGGCCTCGTCGATCGCCGGGGTGCACTTCGTGCACTTCGATCGCCACGCGCAGGATCCGCGCCGCGTCTACGCGCTCGAGCACACCGGCCTCCCGCCGCTCGCCGCCGTGCTGGCCGCGCACGACGTCGTCGTCAACTGCGTGCTGCAGGACACCGATGCGCCGCTGATCTTCGTCATGGACGACGAGCTCGACCTGTTCGCTCGCGGGACGCTCTTCGTCGACGTCTCGTGCGACGCCGCGATGGGCTTCGAGTGGGCGCGCCCGACGTCGTTCGCCGCGCCGATGTTCACCGTCGAGGCGGGTGGGGGCGAGGCGCACTACTACGCGGTCGACCACAGCCCGTCGCATCTGTGGGACTCGGCGACGTGGGAGATCAGCGACGCGCTGCTGCCGTTCCTGCCGACCGTCATGGCCGGGCCGGTCGCCTGGGATGCCGACGAGACGATCCACCGTGCGATCGAGGTCCGCGACGGGGTGATCGAGAACCCGAAGATCCTCTCCTTCCAGGATCGCGCGCCGCATCACCCGCACGAGCGCGCCTGAGGGCTGCGCGCGTGGCGGCGCGGGCGGCATCGCGGCCCGTCCGGCGCTGGCGATCGGGAGGGGCGCAGGGTAGGCTCGCGCCCGATCGTCCCCCACCGCGAGGTACCCATGTCCGTAGACGCCACCGATCTCGATCACGTCCTCGTCGCCGATCGCGAGCGGTGGGAGGACGGGCCTCCCCAGGAGCTCTTCCGCGAGCTGCGCGGGCAGTGCCCGGTGCACTGGTCGGCGAAGATCTCCGACTACCCGGGCGAGGAGGGGTTCTGGTCGGTCACGACCGCCGAGGACGTGCATGAGGTCAGCCGCGACTGGCAGACCTACTCGTCGGCCAACGGCATCACGGCGCTGCGCCACGCGATCCTGCCGGTCGAGCTCGTCGGCGCGATGTTCATCGGGATGGACCCGCCCAAGCACGACCGGATCAAGGCGCTCTTCCAGCGCGGCTTCACGCCCAAGCGGATCGCCGAGCACGAGGACGCGATCCGCGCGATCACGCGCGACGTGCTCGACAAGCTCGAGGGCCGCGAGACGTGCGACCTCGTGGAGGACGTCGCCCAGCCGGTCGTGGCGCGCGTGATCGGGAGCTTCATGGGGCTGGCGCCCGAGGACGACGCGCCGTGGGCGCACCTCATGAACACGGTGCTCGGCGCCGGCGACCCGGACCTCAACCCGGAGGGCGTCGAAACGGTGATGGCGCGCGAGGTGCCCGAGATCTTCGAGCGCTGCGGCAAGCTGATCGCCGAGCGCCGGGCGAACCCGACGGATGACCTGACGAGCGTCCTGGTGCACGCGGAGGTCGACGGGGAGAAGCTCGAGGAGCACGAGATCGTGATGGGCTTCTTCCTGCTGATGGCGGCCGGCAACGACAGCACGAAGGCGACCTATTGCAGCGCGATGCGGGCGCTGCTGGAGGATCCCGCGCAGCGTGAGCTGCTGCTGGAGGACCCGTCGCTGGTCCCGAGCGCCGTCGAGGAGGCGCTGCGGATGTTCCCCGCGTTCGCCCACTTCGGCCGCACGGCGACGCGCGACGCCGAGCTCGGCGGCGCACAGATCAAGGAGGGCGACAAGGTGGTCATGTGGTACGTCTCGTCCAACCGCGACGCGACGCGCTACGAGGATCCCGACCACTTCGACGTCACGCGCAATCCCGAGCATCAGGCGTTCGGCGCGGGCGGCCGGCACTTCTGCCTGGGCACCGCGCTGGCGCGCCTGGAGCTGAAGATCCTGCTCGAGGAGACGCTCGCCCGCTACCC
>JADGPM010000167.1 GCA_017882425.1 Solirubrobacteraceae bacterium | reverse complement strand
GCGGCAGGTCCAGGACGTCCAGCAGCCAGCGTCCGGCGAGCTCCTCGATCGCCGCGACCGCGGGGGTGGGCAGCGCGAGGCCGGCGTTCTGGTCCCACGCCGACACCATCCAGTCGGCTGCCAGCGCTGCGGGCAACGAGCCGCCGATCACGAACCCGAAGAACCGCGGGTGGTTCATGCCGGTGATCCCGGGTGTCGCGGCGGCGACGAGCGCGTCGAGCACCGCGCGCGGGTCCTGGACGTCTTCGGGGAGCGGAGTGTCGAGCGCCGCGAGGATCTCCGCATAGGTCTGCTCGGCCTTGACCGGCCGGTCGTCGACCCCTTCCAGGTAGTCGGCGGCGTGGTCGGCGGTCGCCCGCAGCAGGCCGCGGATCAGCGTCGGGTCGTCGGCGGGGCTCATGCCGCCACCTCGTTGCGCGCGAGGAGGTAGTCGTCCAGCGCCCTGCTCGCCTGGGTGTCCTCGTAGACCTCGTACTCGCGCAGCAGGCCCCACGACATCCGGCCCCAGATGACGTAGCGGTTCTCGTAGACCCGCCCGTCCTCGGTGTCGAGATGGTCGGTGCCGCGCACGCACAGCGTCGTCCTCCAGGGCGGGCCCTGGGCGATCACCTCGTCCGGGTAGATCTTCAGGCCGGTGGCGACGAACCGCTGCAGCCAGCGCTCGAGGTCGTCGCGGTTGTCGATCTCCGTCGCCCACGAGCTGTCGCCCGGAAAGCGGAAGCCGATGTCCTTCGCGTCCAGGCGCAGCAGCGGCCGATAGTCGCCCTCGCGCAATCGCGCCATGTTGCGGGTCAGGATCCCCTTCGCCAGCCACGAGAACATGCGGCCCCC
This sequence comes from Solirubrobacteraceae bacterium, assembly GCA_017882425.1. GTDB lineage: Bacteria > Actinomycetota > Thermoleophilia > Solirubrobacterales > Solirubrobacteraceae > F1-60-MAGs163. Next base: position 3,147 of record JADGPM010000167.1, on the reverse strand, counting down.
TTCGCTCGATCGACGCGCCGAGCCTACCCCTCAGCGGCCGCGCTGCAGCACGATCACGCCGTCGTCGACGGCCGAGGCGCCGTAGAGCTGGCGCCCGAACGGGGCGAGCGCGCCGATCCCGTTGAGGACCGGCGCCACGGCCGCGACCGCCGCGGGCGCGCTCAGGCCGCCGGCGGCGTCACGCTGGAGCGGGACGACCGCGTCTGCGCCGGGCGCGGCGACGTCCAGCTCGCGTCCGCCGGGGGCGAACGCCAGCGCGGCCGCGCCGCGCAGCGCGGGGACGGTGGTGCAGCCCGGCAGCGCGTAGGCGGTCAGGCAGCCCGTCGCCCCGCCGAGCGGCCGCAGCGCCCCGGTGGCGGGATCGCGCGCGAGGGCGACGACGGCGCCGGGGTCGGACGAGGCGACGTAGACGACGCTCCCGTCCGGGCTGACGGCGATCGCCGCCGCGCCGCGCATCCCGGGGACGCGGACGGCGCAGGGCGTGTCGCCGGCCCCGACGCGGGTCGCGTCGCCGACGCACTCGGCCGCGTTGATGGCGCCCGTCGCCGGGTTGCGCACGAAGTGCACGACGGCCGAGCTGACGCTCGCCGCCGTGTAGACCGAGCGTCCGTCCGGGCTCACCGCGACCGCGACCGCGCCCTGCAGGCCGGTGGTGCGCGGGCACCAGGCGCCGCCCGGACCGAGGCTCTGCGCGCAGCCGCCGGCGACCGGCTGCAGCAGTCGGATGGACCGGCGAGCGGGGCGCTGGGTCAGCGCGACGACGGTGTCCCTCCCCGGGTCGCCGCCGTAGCTCGCCGCGTAGACGGTGCGCCCGTCCGGGCTCACAGCGAGCCCGGCGACGTGGCCGAGCGCGCCGTCGCGCAGTGCGCAGCCCGGGATCGGCGCGGCGCTGATGCAGCCGATCACGGCGGGGCCGTGCAGCGCCACGACCGCGCGGTCGTCGTGTGAGCCCACGTCGAGCGCGCCGGCGCTGGGCGCGAGCGCTGCGGCGCCGTGCAGGCCGACGGCGTGCAGCGGGCAGCCGCGGACGCCGGGGGCGGAGATGCAGAACCCGCGCGCGAGCGCGCCCGAGCCCGGCGTGCGGGCGAGGAAGGTCACCGCGTCGCTCCCGGGGGCGGCGACGGCGAGGTGGCGCCCGCCGTCGACGAGCGCGACGGCGTCGGCCCCGTCGAGCCCGGGAGCCGGGCGCGGGCAGCCGCCGAGGTTCGGCGCGAAGACGTCGCGCACGCACCCGCCGGCGCCCCCGGCCGCCTGCAGCGGCGCGGCCGTCTGAAGCGCCGCGGCAGGCTGCGCCGCGAGCGCGAGGACGGCTGCGACGGCGACGGTGAGCAGCGCCCGGCGGCCGCCTGCGCCCGGGCCGCGGCGGCGCCGTCGCGGAGCGATCTGGCCGGGAGAGGAGGACAGGTCATGCATCGTGCCATGCGCCGACCGGCGTCGCGCCGGGTCATGGCGCCTACGCTGTCGGTGTGCGACGCATCCCGCCGATCGCCCTCGGCGCCATCGTCGCGGCCGTCCTCACCCTCGGTGCGCCGGCCGCCGCCTCAGCGACGACGCCCCCCGCGGCGGCCTGTCAGCGCACGCTCGTCCCCGGCGACCAGACCGTCACGATCAGCAGCGGCGGGCTGACGCGCACCGCGCTGGTGCACATCCCGACCCGTGCACCGGCCAAGCCGCTCCCGGTCGTCGTGGCGCTCCACGGCGCCGCCCAGAGCGGCGCGTTCTTCGCCGGCTACACGGGCTTCTCGGCGATCGCCGACGCCGAGGACTTCGTCGCCGTCTACCCCGACGCGCTGCCCGCCGCCTCGTTCCGCGACCGGCCGTTCTGGAACATCAGCAGCAGCGACCCCCACGCCCCGGACGACGTGCGGTTCGTCTCGGACCTGCTCGACGACCTGCACCGGACGGCATGCACGAACCCGCTGCGCGTCTTCGCGACCGGCGTCTCGAATGGCGCGAGCATGACCGCGCGCCTGGGCTGCGAGCTCAGCCGCCGCTTCGCCGCGATCGCGCCCGTCAGCGGCGGCTACGGGGCGCAGCCGGCGTGCGCCCCGGCGCGCCCGGTGTCCGTGCTCGAGATCCACGGCCTGCTCGATCCGATCGTCCCCTACGCAGGACTGGCGCCCGCGGCTGCCGGCGCCGTCCGGCCGTACGTCGGGCGCTGGCTGACGTGGGACGGCTGCACGGGCAACCCCGCCGGCCAGGTGATCGCGCCGCGCGTCCTGCGCCTGGAGTGGAACGGGTGCACCTCGGGGGCCGCGGTCTGGCACCTGCGGATCAGCGGCGGGGGCCATCAGCTCCCGGGCGGCGACCCTCCCGACTCGGGGCCCGCGGCGACGTTCGACGCGCCGTGGATGATCTGGGACTTCTTCCGCGCCCACGGGCGCGGCTGAGTCACGCCGCGGCGAGCCGTTCGGCGAGCCGCCCCATGCCCCGCTCGTGCGCGGCGGCGGCGGCGCCCTCCCGGTCGAGCGGCGCGTCGGCAGGGCGCTCCACCTCGATCGGGCGCAGCGTCGCGATGTCGAGGAACGCGCGGAGCAGGTCGGGCTCGCGCGTCAGCGCGGACCGCGCCCGCGGCGTCATGGCGCTCGTCGCCTGCTCGGCCGCCGCCAGGACGCCCTCCAGCGTGCCGAAGCGCCCCAGCAGGTCGGCGGCGCCCTTCTCGCCGATGCCCTTCGCACCGGGCAGGCCGTCCGACGGGTCGCCGCGCAGCGCGATCAGGTCCGGCACCTGGGCGGGCTCGACGCCGTAGCGCGCCCGCACCTCGGCCGGCCCCAGCTCGTCAGGGCCGCCCTTGGCCGGGAACAGGACACGCACGCTGTCGCTCACGCACTGGAACATGTCGCGGTCGCCGGTGAAGAGCAGCGACCTCCCGCCCGCGGCGCTCTCGCACGCCGCGAGCGACCCGAGCAGGTCGTCGGCCTCCAGCTCGCCGGCGTGCAGGCTCGGCCAGCCGAACGCGGCGAAGAAGCCCGGCGCGAGCTCCCACTGCTCGGTGAGCAGGTCGGGCATCGGCGGGCGGGCCGCGTGGTAGCCGGGGTAGAGCGCGACGCGGTACGTCGCCGCCTCCGCGCCGAAGCACAGGACCACGGCCCGCGGAGCGTGGCGCTCGACCGTCTGCAGCACGAGGTTCGCCGTCCCGAGCAGCGC
>JADGPM010000015.1 GCA_017882425.1 Solirubrobacteraceae bacterium | reverse complement strand
GCCGACGGCGCTCGACCTCCGAGGCCGGTCTCATGGCGTCACGTCTAGGCCGTGGGACGGCTGGCGCGGACCTCGCCCTGCGGCTCGCTCTCGACCGCCGCGCCCCGATGGGCGACCGAACGCTCCAGCGCAGCGGCGACGAAGTCGCGGAACAGGGGCGCGGGGCGCTCCGGGCGCGACTTGAACTCGGGGTGGTACTGCGAGGCGACGAAGAACGGGTGCTGGTCGCGCGGCAGCTCGATGACCTCGACCAGGCGCTCGTCCGGCGACGTGCCTGACACGACGAGGCCCGCGGCCTCCAGGCGCTTGCGCAGGCTGATCGACACCTCGTAGCGGTGGCGATGGCGCTCGTAGACGACGGCCTCATCGTAGATCTCGCGGGCGCGGGTGCCGGCGTGCAGCTTGATCGGGTCGGCCCCCAGGCGCATCGTGCCGCCGAGGTCGGAGACCTCCTTCTGCTCGGGCAGCAGGTCGATCACGGGCCACTCGGTCTCGATGTCGAACTCGGTGGAGTTGGCGCCGTCCATGCCGGCCACGTGGCGCGCGAACTCGCAGACCGCCATCTGCATGCCCAGGCAGACGCCGAGGTACGGGATCTTCAGCTCGCGGGCGACGCGCACCGCGCGGATCTTTCCCTCGATGCCGCGACCGCCGAAGCCGCCCGGGACGAGCACGCCGTCGGCGCGCCCGAGCCGCTCGCGGGCGGACTCGTCGCTGTCGAGCAGCTCCGAGTCGACCCAGTCGATCTCGACCTTGCCGCCGCACATGTTGCCGCTGTGGCGCAGCGCCTCGGAGACCGACTTGTAGGCGTCCTCGAGCTGGACGTACTTGCCGACGAGTGCGATGCGCACCGGCGCGGAGGCCGCGCGCGCGTGCTCGACGACCTCGCGCCAGCCGTCCAGGTCGGCCGGCGGGGCCTCGATGCCGAACTCCTCGCAGATGAACTCGTCGACGCCCTGCTTGTGGTACCAGAGCGGCACCTCGTAGATGTCCTGCACGTCGACGGCGGAGATGACCGCGTCGACCGGGAGCGAGGCGAACAGCGCGATCTTCTTGCGGATGTCGGTGGAGAGCTCGCTCTCGCTGCGACACAGGAGCATGTCGGGCTGGATGCCGATGCGCCGCAGCTCGTTGACCGAGTGCTGCGTGGGCTTCGTCTTCAGCTCCCCGGCGTGCCCGATGTACGGCACGAGCGTGAGGTGGATGTACATGCAGTTGCGCCGGCCGACGTCGACCGGGAACTGGCGGATCGCCTCCAGGAACGGGAGCGATTCGATGTCGCCCACGGTGCCGCCGATCTCGGTGATGACGACGTCGACGTCGCTCGTCTCGGCGATCAGCCGCACGCGCTGCTTGATCTCGTCGGTGATGTGCGGGACGACCTGGACGGTCGCGCCGAGATAGTCCCCGCGGCGCTCGCGGCGGATCACCGGGTTGTAGATCCCGCCGGCCGTGACGTGCGAGGCCCGCGAGGTGTTGGCGTCCGTGTAGCGCTCGTAGTGGCCCAGGTCGAGAGCGGTCTCGGCGCCGTCCTCGGTGACGAACACCTCGCCGTGCTGGTAGGGCGACATCGTGCCGGGGTCGACGTTGATGTACGGGTCGAACTTCTGCAGGCCGACGCTGAGACCCCGCGCCACGAGGAGTCGGCCGATCGACGCGGCGGCGATGCCCTTCCCGAGGGAGGACACGACGCCACCGGTGATGAAGATGTAGCGCGGCTTGCGTTGGGCGTCAGGCACGGTTCTGCAGTCTCCCGAATGAGTCTAGGTGACGGAGCCCCGGGGTTCCCTCGACGAGCGAGTTGATCGAGCGGAACTCCCCATAGGCGGTGATGAGGACGAGGACGGCCACGGCGATCGCCAGGCCGGTGGTGCTGAGGGTCAGGACGAGCCAAAGGCCCCCGACGGCGCCGGCGACGTTGGACCCGGTATCGCCGAGCATGCCGCGCTCGCGCAGGTCCAGCGCGCCCGCGACGACGATCGGGCCGACCCACAGGCCCAGGCCGAGCAGCGGGCCCGAGTCCATCGAGCCGATCGTCAGCGCCGTCCCCAGGAGGACGAACGCCTTGACCGAGCGGCCCGGCCGCAGGTCGAAGAGGTTGAAGAGGTTCGTCGCGAGCACGATGACCGCGGTCGCGAGGAGGAAGCGTGAGATGCCGGGCTGCGTCACGGCGCTCCAGGTGAGCGCCAGACCGAGCGTGCCCACCGCCTTCAGGGCGCCGGTGCTGAACGACCCGCTGACCGCGGCCGCGCCGTGGCCGCGCCAGCCGCGCGAGGGCCCTGCGTAGGCGTCGTCGGCGAGACCCAGCAGCGCGACGCCGAGGACGAGGAAGACCCCCTCGATGTCGAGCGTGCGGCTGTCCCAGAGGCCGTTCAGCAGCGCCAGCGGCACGAGCGCCGCGAGCGCGGCGGCGGGGATCAGCAGACCCAGCGGGCAGGGAATCGCGATCTGTCGGTAGTTCGGCCTCACGTGGCCGTTCTCGCGCAGGAAGCGCACGAGTGAGGGGGCCAGCGCGCCTGCTGCGAGAGTCGAGAGGACAAGAGGCAGGGCACGCACCGTGGGAACCTAGCGAGCTTCGCGGACGCGTAACGCCGCGGCCCGATCCGGGACCGAAGGGTGTGCGTATCAGCCAGAGAGACCAGATGACCGGAGGCGGCATGGACCCCCAGCAGAAGAGCGTGAAGGTGGAGAAGAGCGACGAGCAGTGGCGTGCCGAGCTCGACGAGCAGGCCTACGCGGTGCTGCGCCAGGCGGCCACCGAGGCCCCCTGGACCGGCGCGTACGTCGACCAGAAGGGCGACGGCGTCTACCGCTGCCGCGGGTGCGGGGCCGAGCTCTTCAGCTCGCAGACGAAATTCGAGTCCGGCTCCGGCTGGCCGAGCTTCACCGACCCGGTCGTGTCCGACGCGGTCGAGCTCAAGGAGGACCGCTCGCACTTCATGGTCCGCACCGAGGCCGTCTGCGCGCGCTGCGGTGGGCACCTGGGGCACGTCTTCGACGACGGGCCCGGCGACAGCGGCCAGCGCTGGTGCATCAACTCCGCGGCGCTGGACTTCGACGGCGGCGCGGACGCCGCGTAGCCCCGACCGGGCTGCTCAGCCGCCGACCGCGGTCGGCGTGACGCTCTCGGGCCCGGGCAGCAGGCTCTCCGCCTGCGGCCCGACGCCGAAGCTCCCGGTCGCCCCCGAGAGCGCGAAGACGAGTGCCGCGTGGCCCGCACGCTGGTCGATGTTGTCGACGCTGGAGAGGTCGCGATCGCGGTACCAGCTGACCTGCGAGGGGTCCGTCGTCGTCTGCTGGACGCCGACGGCCGCCACCGGATTGTCGGTGATGCCCCGCATCAGGCCGTTCTCCAGGTCGTTCGTCTGCTGCCTGGCGTCGCCCTTGAGGTCAGGCGGGTTGCGGTAGACGACGACGGCGTCGAACGGCCCCAGCGTGCCCGAGCGGGTCGCGAAGAGCGCGTCGGCCTCGGACTGCAGCAGGGCCCCGCCCTGCACCAGCTGGATGCCGATCCGCCGGCCGAAGGGCTCCAGCAGCGCGGGGTCCTGCGCGATGGCGCTGTAGCGCGAGCTGCCGGCGGCGTCGCTCAGGGCCTGCAGGTCGGGCGGTTCGCGCACGGCGACGATGCCGATCAGTCTGCCGCCGGTCCCGACGAGCGCCGCCCGCACGTCGGCGGCGACGGACTCGGACGGCGCGCCGAGGAACACCAGGCCGATCTTCAGGCCGTCGAGCCGACCGGCGACCAGCAGCGGGTAGGCCGCGGCCGAGTAGCGCCGTTCGGCGTCGAGCTGCCGCTGCGTCGCGGCGGCGCGGTCGTTCGCCTTCTCGATGTCGCCGCGCAGGGACTTGCGGACCGACTTCTCGGCGGAGGAGACGAGCCCGGCGTCGCCGATCGCCACGCCCAGCAGGAGCCCGACGACGAGCGCGACGAGGACGGCGACGAGGGAGACGGCGTGATAACGGAAGTCGAACACGGAGGCACTACAGGGTCAAGGGCTGCCGCCGAGCAGCAGCCGCAGCTTGAGCCACAGCAGGTCGGCGACGTCACGCAGCGCGGGCGTGGCGAGTATGACGGCGACCAGCGCGATCAGGCCCACGACCAGCACGAGCGCGACGGGCGCCACGCCGG
>JADGPM010000166.1 GCA_017882425.1 Solirubrobacteraceae bacterium | reverse complement strand
GTTCCGCGCTCGACGATGTGCCCGGCCTCGAGCACGAGGATCTCGTCGAACGCCTCCAGGCCCGCGACCGTGTGCGAGATGACGAGCACGCCGCGGGCGTCGGCGCGGTCCTCGCCGAGCGAGCGCAGCAGCTCACGCGCGCCCGCGGGGTCCAGGTGCGCGGTCGGCTCGTCGAGGACGAGGAAGCGCGCGTCGGAGACGAACGCCCGCGCCAGCGCGATGCGTCGCCGCTGGCCTCCGGACACCTGCGCCCCGTCCTCGCCGGCTTCGGTGTCGAGCCCTGCGGGCAGCGCGGCGATCCAGTCGCTCAGGCCCGCGCGCGCGAGCGCCGCGAGGATCTCGTCGTCGCCGGCATGCGGGTTGGCGAGCAGCACGTTCTGGCGGATCGTCGTCGTGAAGAGGTGCGCGTCCTGGCTGGCGAGGCGCACGGTCTGGCGCAGGTCGGACTGCGTCGCCGCCCGCACGTCGAGGTCGCCGATCGTGATCGCGCCCGCGTCGGGGTCGCGGAAGCGCACGAGCAGGCGTGCGAGTGTCGTCTTCCCGGCGCCGCTGGGCCCGACGATCGCGACGCGCCCACCCGCCGGCAGGCGGACGCTCGCGCCCTCCAGGGCCGGCACGGTGCGATCCGCGAATCGCACGCCGACGTCCGTCGCGGCCAGGTCGCCGGCCGGCGGGATCGGCTGGGGCTCCAGCGGGTCGCTGACGACGACGGGCGCCTCGGTCACGTCCTCCAGGCGCTCGGCTGCCGACGCGCAGGCGCCCAGGCGCTGCGCCGCGTCGGGCAGCGGCATGACGGACTCGAAGCTGCCGATCGCGATGAACACGACGGCCGCCAGCAGGATGCCGTCCAGGGCGCCCGAGGACGTCGCCTGGACACCGAGCGCGGTGACGACGACCAGCGCCGCGCCGGCGATCAGGACGCCGAGCCCGCTCGCCATCCCCGCGACGCGCGCATCACGGCGCTGGATGCGCATCAGCTGGGCGTCGGCCGTCGCCACGCGCTCGGCGAAGTCGTCCTCGCGGCCGTACACGGCGAGCTCGGGCGCGCCCTGGACGACGTCGATCAGCTCGGTCGCCAGCGCTGCCCGCGCCGGCGCCTGCCGGCGGTTCGTCGCCCCGGTCGCCGCGCCCGCCAGGGCCGGGACCGCGATCGCGGCCAGCAGCAGCGCCGCGACGAGCACGACGGCGCCGAGCGGCAGCACGAACAGCAGGAACAGCCCGACGACGGCGATCACGGCGGCGGCGATCAGCGGCGGCCCGAGCGCGCGCAGATACAGGTCCTGGAGGCTGTCGACGTCGGCGACGAAGCGGCTCAGCACGTCGCCGCCGCGCAGGCCGCGCAGACCCTCCGGGACGAGCGGGGCCAGGCGCTCGAAGAAGCGCACGCGCAGGTCGGCGAGCACGCGCAGTGCGAGGTCGTGCGAGACGAGGCGCTCGCCGTAGCGCAGCAGCGCGCGTGAGATCGCCAGTGCGCGGATGGTGACCGTCAGCGTGGTGAGCGAGAGCACCGTCGAGGGACGCAGCGCCGAGCGGCTGATGAGCACGCCGGCGACGGCGAGCAGCCCGACGGCGGCGAGCACCGCGGCCGCGCCGAGCAGCACCGACAGGGCGAAGCGCCGCCGGTGCGGGGCGATCAGCGCCGCGGCGCGACGCAGCGCGCCCCAGCGCCCGTCGGCGGGGACGGGGGGGAGCGCCGCGCTCGCGCTCATGCGCCCACCTGTGCGCCGGCGGACATGTCGACCAGCCGTCCGGCCTCGAGCCGCAGCACGCGGTCCGCGCGGCGCGCGAGCGCCTCACGGTGGACGACGAGGAGCGTCGTACGGCCGCGGGCCAGGCGCTCGATCGCCGCGCCGACGACCTCGGCGGACGCGCCGTCCAGGTGCGCTGTCGGCTCGTCGAGCACGACCAGCGGCGCATCGCGCAGGAACGCCCGCGCGATCGCGACGCGCTGGGCCTCCCCGGCGGACAGACGGCGCCCGCCCTCGCCGATGCGGGTCTGCAGGCCGTCGGGCAGGCCGGCCACGACCTCGTCGAGTGCGGCGGCCGTCACGGCCGCCGCGACCTGCGTGTCGCCGGCGTCGGCGTCGCCCAGGCGCACGTTGTCGGCGACCGTGCCGGCGAAGATCGTCGGCTGCTGCGGCACCCAGGCCAGGTGGCGGCGCCACGCGCGCGGATCGACCGCGCGCAGGTCCAGCCCGGCGCATGAGACGCTCCCGCTGTCGGGCTCCAGCAGGCGCAGCAGCAGGGAGGCGATCGTGCTCTTGCCCTCGCCGCTGGGACCGACGAGCGCCACGAGCTCGCCCGGATGCAGCTCCAGCGACACGTCGTCGACCACCGGCACACCGCGTCCGGGATAGGCGAAGGTGACGTGCTCGAGCGCGACGACGCCCGTCCGCGGATCGGGCGCGGGAAGCGGGTCGGCGCACGGCGTGACCGACGGCGGCGTGTCGAGGACCTCGAACATGCCCTGGGCCGCGGCCATCCCGTCGGTTGAGGCATGGAACTGCTGCCCGACCATGCGCACGGGCGCGTACAGCTCCGGCGCCAGCAGCAGCACCGCCAGACCGACCGAGAACGCGAGGTGGCCGTCGGCGAGCTGGACGCCCACGGTCGCCGCGACGAGCGCCACGCCGAGCATCGCGAGCAGCTCGAGCACGAGCGCGGAGATGAACGCGATCCGCAGCGTGCTCATCGTCTGCACGCGGTAGGCCTCGCCGGCGTCGCGCAGCGTCTGCGCCTGGGCGCCGTCGCGGTCGTTCGCGCGCAGCGTCTCCAGACCGCGGACGACGTCGAGGAAGTGCGCGCTCAGGCGCGAGAGTGTCTGCCAGCGCTCATCGGCACGGCTGCGCGCGGCGAGGCCGATGAGGATCATGAACAGCGGGATCAGCGGGACGGTGACGAGCAGGATCAGCCCCGCGGCGAGGTCGTGGGGGATGACGTATGCGAGGATCAGCACCGGCACGAGCACCGCGAGCACGACCTGCGGCAGGTAGCGCGCGAAGTACGCCTCGAGCGCGTCGACGCCCTGGACGGCCGTCGCCACGAGATCTCCGGTGCGCTGCTCGCGCAGGCCGCTGGGACGGGCGCGCAGCACGTGGTCGGTGAGGCTGGCGCGCAGCTCCGACATGACGCGCCCGGCGCCCAGGCGCCCGGAGGCCTCGAAGCCCGCGGCGCACAGCGAGCGTCCGGCGATCACCACGGCCAGCGCGATCAGCGGGCCGCGCACGGCGTGGACGTCCGCGCCGTCCAGGAACGCACGCGCGACGATCCGCCCGAGCAGGATCGCCTGCGCGACGATCAGGGCCGCGGTCAGGACGCCCAGCGCGACGGCGCCCGCCAGCGGGGCGCGCGCCGAGCGTGTGGAGCGCAGCAGCCGGCGATCGACGCCCCGCGCTGGTGCCTCGGCGCGCGTCGCCACCGCGGGGTCAGCCGGCCGGCGCGCCGCCGGCGTCGGGTCCCGCGCCCGTGCCGCCGCTGCCCACCAGGTCGAACGGGTTCTTGGTCGTCAGGTCGAAGTCCTCAGGCGAGACGCGCTTGCGGAACACCCAGTACGCCCATGCGGTGTACGCGAGCACGATCGGGACCATAACCGCCGCGACGATCGCCATGATCGTGAGCGTCGTCGAGGACGACGAGGTGTTCGCGATCGTCAGGTTGAACGCCGGGCTCGTGCTCGACGGCATGACGTCCGGGAACAGGTCCACGAACAGCGTGACGAACAGCATCGCGATCGCAGCGGTGCTGATGGCGAACGCGATCGCGGGCCGGCGCACGAGCTCGCTGACGGCGGCGGTCGCGAGCAGCAGCGCGGTGATCGCACCGACGATCGCGACGGCGACGCTGGCACCCGTGCGGTCGTTCATGTTGATGACCGTCCACACGAGGAACGCGATCCCGGCCACGGCGGCTGCGGGGGAGGCCCAGCGGGCGACGCCGCGAGCGCGCTCGGGCAGGTCACCGGCCGTCTTCATGTTCAGGAAGATCGCGCCGTGCGAGATGAACAGCAGCACGAGCGTCACGCCGCCGAGCAGCGCGTAGGGGTTCAGCAGGGTGAAGAGGCTGCCGGTGAAGTTCTGCTGGGCGTTGATCGGCACGCCCTTGACGATGTTCGCCCACGCGACCCCGAACAGCAGGCTCGCGAGGAACGACCCGATGACCATCGTCCACTCCCAGGTCGCGCGCCAGCGCGGCCGGTCGTCCTTCCCCCAGAACTCGAAGGAGACGCCGCGGATGATCAGCGCGACGAGGACGAGGAACAGGGCGAGGTAGAAGCCCGAGAACATCGAGGCGTACCAGAGCGGGAAGGCGGCGAACGTCGCGCCGCCCGCAGTCAGCAGCCACACCTCGTTGCCGTCCCACATCGGGCCGATCGCGTGGAGGATGGCCCGCCGGTCGGCCTCGGTGTGCCCGACGCGGCGCAGGAGCATGCCGACCCCGAAGTCGAAGCCTTCGAGGACGAAGAACCCGATCCACAGGACGGCGATGAGGATGAACCAGAGGGCCTGCAGGAAGCTGTAGTCGACGGTGTGCATGAGTGGTGGCTCCTCCGGCTCAGTACGAGAGGGTCAGGTCGGGGACGTCGGCCCCGTCGGGGGTCAGCGGCTCGTCGGGGACGCCCTTGCGCGCCTCGCGCAGGAACAGCCAGAGGGCCACGCCGCCGAGCACCGTGAAGATCAGGGTGAAGCCGATCAGCGTGCCTGCGACCTGCGCCGTCGACACGAGCGGTGAGTTCGCGTTCCTGGTCAGCATCAGGCCCTGCACGATCCACGGCTGGCGCCCGACCTCGGTCATCACCCAGCCCGCGGTGTTCACGATGAATGGCGTGATGGCCATCCAGATGGCGATCAGCTGGAAGCGCCGGCTCGTGGCGAGCTTGCCGCGTCGCCACAGGATCAGGCCGATGAGCGCGAACAGCGCCATCGCGCCGAACAGGTAGACCATCGTGCGGAAGGACCAGTAGACGACCGCGACGTACGGGACGTAGTTCCCTGGTCCGTACTTGGCGACGTACTGCTCCTGAATCTGATTGATCCCCAGGACCTTGCCGTCCAAGCTGCGCGTCGCGAGCAGCGAGAGGACGTGCGGGACCTTCAGGTTGCGGTTCGTGTGGCCCGGGTTGGCCGTGAAGTCACCGGTGGCGAAGATCGAGAAGGCCGCGGGCGCCTCGGTGTTGAAGAGCGCCTCCGCGGCGGACATCTTCATCGGCTGCTGCTTGACGAGCAGGCGCGCGAGCTGGTCGCCGGCGAGGAACGAGCCGATCGCGCCGACCACGAGGATCGGCAGCGCGACCTTGATCGCCGTCGTGAAGGTGTCGACCTGGTGGTCGCGGCGCAGGTGATGGGCGGAGACGCCGATCGTCACGAGGCTCACCGTCAGCGCGGCGGCCATGATCACGTGGATGTACGCCGCGATCGCCGTGTTGTTCGTGATGACGGCCCAGATGTCGTCGAGTTGCGGCTTGCCCTTGACCATCTTGTAGCCGACGGGATGCTGCATCCACGAGTTCGCGGCGATGATGAAGAAGGCCGAGAGGATCGAGCCGACCGACACGAGCCAGATCGAGGTCAGGTGCGTCTTCGGTGAGACCCGGCCCTTGGCGAAGATCCAGAAGCCCAGGAAGGTCGACTCGAGGAAGAAGGCGATCAGCGCCTCCATGGCGAGCGGGGCGCCGAAGATGTCGCCGACGAAGCGCGAGTACTCCGACCAGTTCATGCCGAACTGGAACTCCTGGATGATGCCCGTCACGACGCCGACGGCGAACGAGAGCAGCATGAGCCGGCCCCAGAAGTGCACCTGGCGGGCGTAGACCTCCTTGCCCGTGCGGTAGTGCAGCGTCTGGTTGACGGCGACGTAGAAGGCCAGGCCGATCGAGAGGGGGACGAAGAGGAAGTGGAAGATCGTCGTCGTCGCGAACTGCAGCCGGGCGAGGTCCAGCGCGGTCATAGGTGCTCCCTGTCTGCGTCTTTACCTGACGTTCATCGACGATAGGTGAGCGCGAAATCGGCGGCCGGGACGTTTGCCACAGACTTCTCGCGGGTTTCTACGGAGGGTGTCCGAGGGCCCCGGAGCGCGCCCGGAGTCGGCTAGGATGGAGGGTGCAGGACACATCCCCGGGGACGACAGGCTTCGACGCGGTCGGTTCGTGGGGGTGGTTGCGAGCCGAGGTCCCGGAGGCCTCGTTAAACCCCGGGAAAACCATACGTGCGGACTCTCACGAGTACGCCCTCGCCGCCTAGCATCAGCTAGTCCGTGAGGTTCTGGGCCTCGCCGGCCGGCCGCGAGGATTCCTGGAATCAGATACGCCGGCTTCACCCGAGGAGGTCCGCCTTCGCCGAATCGGGGACATCTTCAGAGGGCTGGCTCCACGCAACCCCGCCGGCGAGGCGAGCGTGAAGTGAGATCAGAGCGCCGGATACGCTCGTAGACGTCACCCTTCACGCGATTGCGGACGTGGGTTCGATTCCCACCGTCTCCACTGCCGATGGATACTGGAAGTTCGAACACGGTTGGGCAGGCCAATTTGCGCGCAATAGGACCCGGGGATAGTCGGGTTCTAGAACCGGCGCGGGTTCGCAACGACGCTGAGGTGGCCCGCCACTACCGCGACAACCCCGGCGAGTTGATCAAGTTGGAGCCCGCGGAGCAGCGGACTGCGCTGCGGGCGATGCAGCGGGATCGCGCGCGCTGGAAGCAGACAGCCGCGCCCGAGCAGGTCGCCTGGGCCGAGCGTAACAGGGTTTTCGACCTGTACACCGCGCTCGGCCGCAGCTGATCCCGCCCCTGCGTCCGGTGCGGAGCGGCACACCGCCCTCGCTGTCGCTTGTCGTCCAAAGCGACTGCGATCCGCTCCGTGCGCGAGCATGACTGACTGGTCTCCGAGCGCGTGACCGCTGGTGCCGATGGCTCTGAGGTCACGACGGACGGGTCGACCGTCCCACAATCTCGACGAAAGGGTCCGATGGAGACGGCGGATGAGCAGTTCGAGATGCCTGACGGAAGCATCTACATCGTGCGGCGTTCAACCGCCGAGACCGGCGGCAAGTTCGTCGAGATGGAGTTCATCCTGCCGGCGGGATGTGTGCCGCCGCCGCTCCACGTCCACCCTCACCAAGTCGAGCAGTATGAGGTTCTTGAGGGGCGCTTGGACGTGGTGGTCGAGGGTGACTGGCGCACGCTGGAATCCGGGGAGTCGGCCGAAGTGCCGGTCGGGGCGGTGCATACGTTTCGCAATCGCTCGGGGGAGACTGTCC
>JADGPM010000165.1 GCA_017882425.1 Solirubrobacteraceae bacterium | reverse complement strand
TCGTCGCCTCGCTGCTGGCACTGACCTTCCTGGTCGTGCGCCGGCCGCGCCGCCCCGGCCCGGCGCCGGCGCCGCTCGGTGCGGCGCCCGCGCCCGCCCGCTGGACGCTGCGACGCGCGGCGCTTGCCGGGCTGGTGGCCGCGGCGGTGCTCGGCTTCGTGTTCGCCCTGCGCGCCGGGGTGGTCCTGGGCCCGCTCGTGTTCCTGATCCTGTGGCGCGGCGTCGGTGCCCGGGCGCTGGCGATCGCGGGCGGCGCGGTGCTGCTGGTCGCCGTGCCGCTGCTGTCCGTGCTGGCGGCGCCGCTGCCGCGGACCGGCTTCCAGACGAACTACGCGGTGGACCGCATCTCCGCCCACTGGGCGGCCGTCCTGGCGGTCACGCTGCTCGGCGCGGCGCTCGTTCGCACGATCGCCGCGGCACGCCGTCACCCGGCGCCCGCCGGCGACGGCTGAGGGCCGCCGCGCACTCGCAGCCGCAGGCCGATCGTCAGCAGGATCACGGCGACGGTGCACTGCACCGCCAGGACGACCGCCGCGAACGGGACGACCGACAGGTTCGCGAATCCGAGCAGCAGGGGCTCGGCGACGGCGACGACGCCGAGCACCCACAGGAACGAGGTCTGCTCGAGCGCCACCATGTACTGCACGGTCAGGTAGGCCACGGCGAGCAGCGTCATGGCCAGGCCGAGCAGCGGCAGCGCCCCCGCGGCCGTCGTGAAGCCGGGACCGAACGCGATGCGCAGCAGCTGCCGGGGGAACAGCGCGAAGATCAGCAGCGCGGGAACGGCGACCAGGGCGAGCACGCACAGCGCCCGCGCGAGCACCGGCCGCGGGTCCAGGCCGACGGCCGAGCGGCGGGTCGCCTCCGGAAGCAGCTGCAGGCCGATGCCGATCGCGACGAAGACGACGGCCTTGGCGGCGACCGCGGCGGCCGCGTAGGAGCCGGCCACGTGGCTGGGGAGCTGATGGCGCGCCATGATCACGTCGACGTTCTGGAGCGCGGCGAGGAACAGCAGCGCGACGATCGCGACCCAGCCGTCGCCGAGCATCGCGCGCAGCCGGCGCGGCACGCCGCTGCCCTTGTCGAGCGGGCCGAGCTCCGTGTGGAGGGCGCGCTCGAGCCAGATCAGCAGGATCGCGAACGCCAGCGGCGTGCCGAGGAACGCACCGGGGACCCCGAGCCCGATCGCCACGAGGATCAGCGCGCAGACGAGCCGCAGGACGGCCTCGGCGATGATGCTCGAACCGACCGGCTTGTAGGCGCGCAGGCCCTGCAGCGCCCCGCGCTGGAGCGAGAGCAGCATCCACAGCGCGCCCGTCGGGAGGATCGCCGCTGCGGCCCACGGGTACTGCGGAACGCCGATGACGTGCGAGATCGGCACGCGCAGCAGCGACGAGGCGATCGCGATCGCCACGAACCCGGCGAGGATCCGCTCCGTCCAGGCGCGCATCGTGGCGCGCACGAGCGCGGGATGCCCGAGCCGGTCGAGCGCCACCTCGCGCGCCGCGGCGACCTGCACCGACTGCCCGGCGACGAGGAGGATCAGGAAGGCGGAGATCAGCGCGGCCAGCGAGCCGTAGCCGTTCGCGCCGAGGATGCGCGTGAACAGCACGGTGAAGAGCAGCTGGATGGCGTTGTTCGCGAGGGTCGCCGCCGCCAGCCCGGCGGCCTTGCTGGACTCGCTGCTGAGCAGCGCGTCGCGCAGGCGCGGCGGCCCGGCCGCGGCGGCGGCGGCGAGGCTGTCCATCGCGCCGCGGGCACTCGCCTCCCAGGTGAACTGGCGCGAGCGGGCATGGGCGGCATCGCCCATCGCCTCGAGGCGCTCGGGGTCGGCGACGAGCTCGCTGACCGCGGCCACGAGCTCCTCGGGGTCGTCGGCGAGGACGCCGGTGCGCCCGTCGAGGATCGCCTCCTCGAGGCCGCCGACCCGCAGCGCCGCGGTCGGCGTGGCGCAGGCGCCGGCCTCGACGACGGTCAGGCACCAGCCCTCGGCCGAGGAGGCGGTCAGTGCGACCCACGACTCCTGGAGCAGCTGCGCCTTCTGGGCCTCGCTGACGTGACCGTGGAAGGTGACGCGGTCGGCGATCCCGCGTTCGGTCGTGTAGGCCTCCAGCACGGGCCCCCAGTCGCCGTCGCCGGCGATGTGCAGGTGCGCGCGCGGGATCGCGGCGGCCACGTCGATCACCTGCTCGATGCGCTTGTACTGCTTCAGCCGTCCGAGGTAGACGAGCGCCGGGTCGGGGGCCCGCACCCCCGGTTCGAGCGCCCCGGCCTCGAGCCCGAGGTAGACGACCTGGATCTGCTCCTCGGGGATGCCGAGATCCACCAGCCCGCGCCTCGAGCTCTCGGAGATCGTGAGCACCGGCGTGCCGCGGTAGAACACCGTGAGCGGCATCCGCTCGAGCAGGAACGCCGCCACCTTCCCGCGCCTGCCGAGCTCGGCCACGTAGTGCTCCTGGTGGACGTGGAAGACCAGCACGACGCGCGGCTTGCGCAGCCAGCGCCACAGCGGCGTGTTGAACGCGATCCCGTTGCAGACCTCGAGGATCGCGTCGGCGTCCCGGCCCAGCCCGCGGAAGGTGGCCCATGCCGCGCGCGGGAAGACGGTCAGCCGCGAGCCCATCCGGTGGACCTCGAGGCGCTCGTGATAGCGCGAGACGGCCTCGGCTCCGTCGTAGGACCCGGCGATGACCGTGACGCGGTGGCCGTCGGCCAGCCAATGGGAGATCAGCCCGTACAGGACCGTGCCGGTACCTCCCGCCTGCGGGTGGGTCCAGTCTCGGTCTGCGAGCACGAGGATGTGGCGCGGCGCGGCCGTCGGCACTGCGGCGAAGGTATCGCAGCCGCCCGGCGCGAAGCGCCCGCGACGGCCGCTAGCATCGGCTGCGATGCCGCACCGCACCCGCATCGCCGCGGTCCTCGCCGCCGCCGCGCTTCTCGCTGCGCCGGGGGCCGCCGTCGCGCAGAGTGGCGGCGCCGGCGACCAGCAGTACCAGGACCCGTTCTCCGGGCAGCAGAGCGGCTCCGGCAGCTCGTCGCAGGGCTCCTCGGGGTCCTCGGGGGGCTCCGGACTGAGCCAGAGCGCCCCGCCGTCCGGCAGCACCGCGGCGCCCGCCGCGACCGCGACGCCGGCCACCGGCGCCGCCCAGGGCGGGCAGCTCGCGCGCACCGGAATCGACCTGCGTCTGCTCGCCGGGCTGGGGATGCTGTTCCTGGCGGCCGGAATCGCGCTGCGCCGGTCCGGCCATGAGCGCCGCTGAACGAGCCGAGACCACCCGCGCCGAGGAGACCGAGCAACTCGCGGCGCGGCTGGCGGCCTCGCTGCGCCCCGGTGACGTCGTGCTCCTGTCGGGGGAGCTGGGCAGTGGCAAGACGACGTTCGTACGAGGCGCCTGCCGCGCGCTCGGCGTCCACGGGCCGGTCACCAGCCCGACGTTCACGCTCGCGCGCCGCTACGAGGACGGGCCGGTCCCCGTCTCGCACCTGGACCTCTACCGCCTCGCGGGCGTCGCCGCCGACGACCCGTCGCTGCTCGACGAGGAGCTCGGGCCCGACCGCATCGCGTTCGTCGAATGGCCGGAGGCCGACGAGGCCCAGCTGACCGGGACCCGCGTGGCGGCGCGCGTGCGCCTGGAGCACCTCGGCGGCGACCGCCGCGCGGTGACCGTCGAGCGCCCCGACCCATGAACGTCCTCGCGTTCGACACGGCCACGCCGGCGACGGTCGCCGGACTGCGGATCGGCGACGCGCCCGCGCTCGCGCGCCGCGACGAGCCGGCCGCCGGCGCGCGTCCCGGGCACGCCGCGCAGCTGCTGGCCCTCTGCGCGGAGCTGCTCGAGGAGGGCGGCCTGACGTGGCGGGACGTCGACCGGATCGGCGTCGGGGTCGGCCCGGGGACGTTCACCGGCCTGCGGATCGGCGTGGCGACGGCGCGGGCGCTGGCGCAGGCGACGGGCGCCGAGCTCGTCGCCGTCTCGACCCTCGAGGCACTCGGCGCGGCCGCCCGGGCCGCATCCGGAGGCTCCGTGATCGCCGTGATCGACGCCCGCCGCGGCGAGGCCTTCGCCGCCGCCTGGGACGCCGCCGGCACGCTCGCGCACGCCCCCGCGGCGCTGGCGCCCGAGGCGCTCGGGGCGCTCGCCGACCCGCAGTCCGCGCCGTGGCTGGCCGTGGGGGACGGGGCGATACGCTTCCGCGACCGGCTCGAGCCGGCGTCCGCGGCCGTCCCGGACGACGACTCCGCACTGCATCGCGTCGACGCGGACCGGCTCTGCCGGCTGGCGGCAGAGGGCGCGGTCGCGGCGCGTGAGGAGCTCGTCCCGGCGTACCTGCGGCTGCCGGATGCCGAGCTGGCCCGTCGTGCCCGGAGCGCATGACCGACGCGAGCCTCGACATCAGCCGCCTGACCTACGCGGACCTGCCCCAGGTCATCGCGATCGAGCGCCGCGCGTTCCCGACGCCGTGGTCGCTCGCGATGTTCGTCCTGGAGCTCAGCAAGCCGAGCGGGATCTGCCTCGCCGCCCGCTGTGACGGCGTTCTCGTCGGCTACGTGATCTGCTCGCGCTACGAGGACGTCTGGCACATCATGAACGTCGCGATCGACCCCAGCCGACGCCGCCGTGGGAGCGCGACCGCGCTGCTGGCGCAGATCGTCGAACGGGTCGGCTCGGACGCGCGGCTGACGCTGGAGGTGCGCCCGTCGAACGACGGCGCGATCCGTCTCTACGAGCGCTTCGGCTTCCTGCCGGCGGGCATGCGGCGCCGCTACTACCAGGACAACGGGGAGGACGCCGTGATCATGTGGCGCACCCCGGCGACGGTCGACGGCCGCCTGGACGACGTGCCCAACCCCGGGCCCGTGCGCACGTGAGCGGGGTCGAAGCCCGCCCATGAGCGCCCGTCTCATCCTCGGCATCGAGACGAGCTGCGACGACACGTGCGCGGCCGTCGTCAGCGAGGCGGGGGAGATCCGCTCGAACGTCGTCTCGTCGCAGGGGATCCACGATCGCTACGGCGGCGTGGTGCCGGAGGTCGCGGCGCGCCGGCACCTCGAGCTCGTGAACGTGGTCGTCGACGACGCGCTGCGTCAGGCGGACGCCACGCTCGACGACCTCGACCGCATCGCCGTCACCCAGGGCCCCGGGCTCGTCGGCGCACTGCTGATCGGCATCGCGACCGCCAAGGGCCTGGCCGCCGCCCGCGGGCTGCCGCTGTGCGCCGTCGATCACCTCCAGGGCCACGTCTCCGCGAACTTCCTGGAGCCCGCGCCGTTCGAGCCACCGTTCCTGTGCCTGATCGCCAGCGGCGGCCACACCTTCCTCGCGCACGTCCGGGACCGCACCGGCTTCGCGGTGCTGGGCGCCACGCTGGACGACGCGGCCGGCGAGGCGTTCGACAAGGGCGCCCGCATGCTCGGCCTCCCGTTCCCCGGCGGCCCGGCGGTCCAGCGGCTCGCCGCCGACGGCGACCCGAGCGCGTTCGACTTCCCGCTCGCCGCGGGGGTCCCCGGCCTGGACTTCTCCTTCGCGGGTCTCAAGACGTCGCTGCTCTACCGGATCCGCGACCTGGGGGAGGCCGAGGCGACCCGCCGCCGGGCGGACCTCGCCGCCTCCTACCAGTGGGCGATCGTCGAGGCGCTCGCGGTGCGCGTCGAGCGGGCGCTGCGGCAGACCGGCCTGCGGCGCCTCGCGATCGGCGGGGGCGTGGCGGCGAATGCCGCCCTGCGCGAGCGGCTCGGCGCGATCGGCGTCGAGCTTGCGGTCCCGGCGATCGACCTGTGCACCGACAACGCGGCGATGATCGCCGGCGCCGCGCGCTTCGCGGAGCCGCTCTCGGCGGCCGACGCGCGCACGCTCGACGCCTACGCCACCGGCCAGCGCGGGCTGTGAGCAGGACGGTGACCCGCGTCAGCGTCTACGTGCGGCCGGGCTGCCACCTGTGCGACGACGCGCTGGCGGCGATCTCGCGTCTCGGGGCCTCGTACGAGTTCTCCCTGCAAGTGGTCGACATCGAGGGCGACCCGGTGCTCCACGCGCGCTACCTGGAGCGGATTCCGGTCATCGAGCTCGACGGGGAGGAGCTCTATGACTTCTTCGTCGACGAGGACGACCTGCGGCTGCGGCTGGCCGGGCCCCCGGACCCACTAGAGTCGTCACGCGCATGACCATCGGCGACATCGCAGGCTCGGCCGTGGACCAGCCGGACGGGGACGTGCCCACCGAGCGCCTGTCGCTCGGCGTCGCTGCACGCCTCTCGCGCTACCTGCAGGTCCTCACGCAGGCCAAGAAGATGGGCCGCGAGACGATCTCCTCGCAGGAGCTCTCCGAGTACACCCACGTGAACTCCACGCAGATCCGCCGTGACCTCTCCGGGTTCGGCAAGTTCGGCAAGCGCGGGGTCGGCTACAACGTCGACTCGCTCGTCTCGCAGATCCGCCGGATCCTGCAGACCGGCGGGCAGCACAACATCGCGCTGTTCGGCGCCGGTCATCTCGGCAAGGCGATCGCCTCGTCGGACATCTTCGCCGACCACGGCTTCAACGTCGTCGCGATCTTCGACGCGAACCCCAAGAAGGTCGGCTCGAAGGTCGGCGGCCAGCGGGTGCGCGACATCGCCGACCTCGGCCAGGTCGTCGAGGACGAGGGCATCGTCGTCGGCGTGCTCGCCGTCCCCACGGCGGCGGCCCAGCCGCTCGCCGACGAGCTCGTCCGCGCCGGTGTGCGCATCCTCTTCAACTACTCCGAGGCGCTGCTCGACGTGCCGCCGGAGGTGACCGTCCACACCTCCAGCCCGGCCGTCGACCTGCTGCACGCGCTCTACTTCTACCTCTCGTGAACAGCGCATGACGGTCATCGACCTCGACCGGGCCGAGGCGGCATTCGAGGCCTCGGTCGACGGCACCGTGGGCATCGAGGAGGAGTTCGCGATCCTCGACCCCGAGAGCCTCGACATGGTCGGGCGCTTCGAGGAGTTGCGCGACAGCGCCGTCGACGACCCGGTGCTCGCGACGTCGATCGCCGGCGAGCTGATCTCCTCGGAGATCGAGATCCGCTCCGGTGCCGGGAGCGACCTGCACGACGCGATCGCCCGCCAGAACGACGTGCGCCGGCGCCTGTTCGACCTCGCCGCGGCGCGCGGCGTCGAGCTCGGCGCGACCGGCACCCACCCCTGGGCCGACTACCGCCGGCAGCGCAACATCGACACCGAGCACTACCGCCGCGTCGTCGAGGGCCTGCAGTACGTCGCGCGGCGCAACAACACCTTCGCCCTGCACGTCCACATCGGGGTCAACGGCGCCGATCGCGCCGTGCAGGCCTGCGACCGGCTGCGCCCCGTGCTGCCGGTGCTGCTCGCGATCGGCGCGAACTCGCCCTTCCTCGAGGGCTGCGACGCCGGGCTGCACTCCGTGCGAACCCAGACGTTCACGAAGTCCTTCCCACGCTGCGGTGTGCCCGACGCCTACGGCTCCTGGGAGGTCTACCGCGACTACCTCGAGTTCCTGGTCCGCACCGAGTCGATCGTCGAGGACACCCAGGTGTGGTGGTCGATCCGCCCGCACCTCGCCTTCGGCACGGTCGAGGTGCGCATCTGCGACGCGCAGATGACCGCGGGCGAGTCCGACGCCCTCTCGGGCCTGATCGTCGCCTGCGTCCTGCAGGCCGCCCGCGACGCCGCCGACGCGGTCCCATTCGAGCATCCGGCGAACCGGCTCGTCGAGGAGAACATGTGGCGGGCGATCCGCTACGGCCGTGACGCCGACCTCATCGATCTCGACAGCGGCGCCGTGCGCCCGGTCCGGGCCGTCCTCGACGAGCTGCTCGAATGGAGCGCGCCCGTGCGCTCGGAAGCGCGCATCGACCCCCTGTTCCCCGAGCGCAACGGCGCTCAGCGCCAGATGGCACAGCGCGCCGAGGGCGCAGAGCTGCCCGAGATCTACGCTTCGACCGTGACCGAGGCCCGCCGCACGTACGGCTTGGCCGGAACCACCCAGGAGGCCTCAGCGCCGTGACCGACCAGCCGCTCGATCCCACCGGTGCACCCGGGCGCGAGCCCACCGAAGAGGAGCTGCGCGCCGCCTACGAGGCCGAGCTCAAGCAGATCCGCGTCGAGGACATCATCGTCCAGACCGTCGTCTCGCTCCTGAACCTCGGCGCGCGCAGAGCCGGCCTCGTGCCCGGCAGCGAGGACGAGGTCGACCTCGAGCAGACCCGCCTGGCCGTCGAGGGCGTCCGCGGCCTGCTGCCCGCCGTCGAGCCGCTGCTCGGCGAGAACGCCGCCGCTCTGCGCGACGCGCTCGCCCAGCTCCAGGTCGCCTACGCGCAGCGCGCGGGCGGCGCGGCGGCGAAGGGCGAGGGCGGCGCTCCGCCACCCCCGGAGGCCGCCCCCGGGGCCGAGGGCGGAGCCGGACCGGCGCAGCAGTCCGGCCGGCTCTGGGTGCCGGGGCAGTAACCGGGCCGGGGCGAGCCCGGGCCGGACGACGCAGCCGCCGCCGTTCCCGGTACGATCCAGCGGCTTTCGGGCCGGGGCGCGCGTTGTTCGCGCGCCCCTGACGCGTCGCAGGCCCCCCGGTGGCGACGCGCAAATCACTTCGCGGAGGATCGTTCCCTTGACCCAGTTCCTGACCGACCACGGGGTCGTCGTCGCAGTCGTCTGCGCGGCTGTCGCCGTGCTGTACGGCATCCTGACGACATCCCAGCTGCTCGCCCTGTCCCCGGGCAACGAGGAGATGCAGCGCATCTCCGGCGCCGTGCAGGAGGGCGCGAAGGCGTACCTCACGCGGCAGTACACGGTGATCGCCGGCGTGGGCGTGATCCTCTTCGTCGCGCTGATCTTCATCCAGAACATCAGCGTGGCAGTCGGCTTCCTGATCGGCGGCATCCTCTCCGGATCGGCCGGATTCATCGGGATGAACGTCTCGGTGCGCGCCAACTGCCGCGTCGCCGAGTCCGCCCGCGGCGGCATCAGCCCCGCGCTCAAGGTCGCCTTCCGCGGCGGCGCGATCACCGGCATGCTCGTCGTCGGCCTCGCGCTGTTCGGCGTCGCCGGCTACTACGGCCTGCTCACCTCCGCGTTCGACAAGACGCCCAAGGAGGCGGTCGACGCGCTGATCGGCCTCGGCTTCGGCGGCTCGCTGATCTCCGTCTTCGCCCGGCTGGGCGGCGGCATCTTCACGAAGGCCGCCGACGTCGGCGCCGACCTCGTCGGCAAGGTCGAGGCCGGGATCCCCGAGGACGACCCGCGCAACCCGGCCGTGATCGCCGACAACGTCGGTGACAACGTCGGCGACTGCGCCGGCATGGCCGCCGACCTCTTCGAGACCTACGCCGTCACCGCCGTCGCCGTCATGCTGCTCGGCGTCCTCACCTTCCAGGAGTCGACCGCGGTCGCGCTCTACCCGCTCGTCCTCGGCGGCGCGGCGATCATCGCCTCGATCATCGGGACCTACGCGGTGCGCACCACCACGGGCAACGTGGAGCGCGCGCTCTACCAGGGCCTGATCGTGTCCGGCGTCATCGCCGCGATCGCGTTCTACCCGATCACGAAGTGGATGATGGGCGACCTGCACTACCGCGGCACCGGCGCGCTGACGCCGCCGAGCGTCACGGACCTGTACCTCTGCGCGCTCGTCGGCATCGGCGTCACCGCGCTGCTGTTCGTCATCACCGACTACTACACGTCGACGCGCTTCCGGCCCGTGCGCCGCACCGCCGAGGCCTCGCAGACCGGCCACGCGACGAACATCATCCAGGGCCTCGCCTCCGGCATGCAGGCGACGGCGCTGCCGGCGCTCGTCCTCGTCCTCGGCATCCTGGCCTCCTGGAAGCTCGCCGGCGGCGGCACGCGGGGCATCTACGGCATCGGCGTCGCGGTCATGGGTCAGCTCTCGCTGACCGGCCTGATCGTCGCGCTCGACGCCTTCGGCCCGATCACGGACAACGCCGGCGGCATCGCCCAGATGGCGAACATGCCCGAAGAGGTCCGCGCGGTCACCGATCCGCTCGACGCCGTCGGCAACACCACCAAGGCCGTCACGAAGGGCTACGCGATCGGCTCGGCCGTGCTCGCCGCGATCGTGCTGTTCGCCGGCTTCAAGGCCGAGCTCGCGGCCGCCGACGTGAGCACGATCTTCCGGGTCGACGACCCAGCGGTGCTCATGGGCCTGCTGATCGGCGGCATGATGGTCGTGCTGTTCGCCGCGCTCTCGATGGAGGCGGTCGGCCGCGCCGGCGGCGCCGTCGTGGAAGAGGTGCGCCGCCAGTTCCGTGAGAAGCCGGGCATCATGGAGGGCACGGACGACCCGGACTACGCGACCTGCGTGGCCATCGTCACCGCGGCCGCCCAGCGCGAGATGATCATCCCGTCGCTGATCCCGATCGTGCTCACGACGGTCGTCGGCCTCATCAGCACGCAGGCGCTCGGCGGCCTGCTGATCGGCGTCATCGTCGTCGGCTTCTTCTTCGCCGTCATGATGACCGCCGGCGGCGGCGCCTGGGACAACGCCAAGAAGCTGATCGAGGACGGCGCGTTCGGCGGCAAGGGCTCCGAGGCCCACGCCGCATCGGTCACCGGCGACACCGTCGGCGACCCGTTCAAGGACACGGCGGGGCCGGCGATCAACCCCATGATCAAGGTCGCCAACATCGTGGCGATCCTGATCATTCCGATCATCACGTGATGATCGGAATGATCTGTCGCGGATCTCGCGGCGCCTGAGGCCACCCGCGTGCCCGGGGCAGTAGCTCCCGCTACAGCACCCGGGCCGCGTGCGGCCTCATCCATCCGCGATCTCTCGCTCGTGCGTGGGGTGGACGACGTCTTGTGAGCTGGCTCCCCGCTCGGGTCGAGATCCCGGAACGTGTGGTGCTCCCGACCGGCCACCACCTGCGTCCGATCCGTGCGGGTGATGTCGATCTGGACTATCCGGCTGTGATGGGCTCTCGGGAGCGGCTTTGGGCTCGGTATGGCGATGCGTGGGGCTGGCCTCCGGCGTCGATGACGCTCGAGGCTGACCGGGAGGACCTTGCGCATCATGAGCGCGAGATCGCGGCGCGGGAGACGTTCAACTATGCGGTCCTGGATGCGGGGGAGACGGAGCTGCTGGGCTGCGTCTACATCGACCCGCCCGAGGCGGATTCGCCGGCCGGGACGGACGCCGTGGCCTCGTGGTGGGTCGTCGACAAGGCCGTCGGGAGCGATCTGGAGCGCGCGCTGGCGCAGTTCGTGCCCGCCTGGCTGCGCGACACCTGGGGGCTGACCGCCGTCCACTGGCATCCCTGAGCGCCCGCGATCACTGCGGGCATCGGGGTTTGCGCCGCAGTGTCCAGAAAGCGTCCAGAGGCGCGCCGCGGGCGCCGTGCGGGCCCCGGCCGCATGGCCGATTGTCCGGTCGGCCCCCGCTCCGTACCTTCTGCAGCGTGATCGGACGAGCGGCATCTGGAGCAGGACGAAAGGTGGTCCCCGGGGGGTGGGCGGCCGTCGTCGTGTCCTTCATGCTGACGCTCGTCGCGCCTGGCGCCGCCGTCGCCGCTGATCCAGTCAACGGCGACGGCGCGATCCAGCACCCGCCGCTGGCGGCGATCACCACACCGTCCGACCACGCCACCTACCGTGACGGCGTCGCCGTCAGCGTCGCGGGCTCCGCGACCGACGTCGACGGCCCGGTCGGGTCCGCAGGGATGCACTGGAAGATCGTCCGGTTCACCGGCCGCAACTTCGAGATCGTGGCCGAGGCGGACGGGAGCACCGCCACGTTCACGCCGTCGGACCGCTGGGGGGCGGACACGACGTACGAGGCGCGGCTGACGGTGACGGACAGCACCGGGCTCTCGGACACCGCGAGCATCACGCTCGTCCCCGAGACCGTGCAGGTCACGCTGCGCAGCGAGCCGGTTGACGCCGCGCTGACCTACGGGACGCTCTTGCAGAGCGGCTCGCAGGTCTTCGACGACGTCATCGGTCATCGCGTCGCACTCTCGGCGCCGGACACCGCGGGCCCTGCTGGGGGGCAGGCCCTGGTGTTCGGCTCCTGGAGCGACGGGGGCAGCCGCAGCCGCGACTTCGTCGTGCCTGCGGCACCCGTCGAGCTCGTCGCGCACTACCGCGCGCCGATGCTCGACGTGGCGACCCCGGAGATCGAGGCCGGCGCCGGCTCGGGGGGTGTCGAGGCACTCCGGGGGGATGCCTCCGCACTGCCGGCGCTGAGCCTCGACGCTCCTGACCCGTTCACGCTCAGGACGCTGACGGGCTGGCTGCGCCGCACGGGCACCGTCACCGCGCCGGTCGTCCAGCTCGCCCTGCGCCGCGGCGGCGCGCGCGATGGCTGCGCCTGGTGGAACGTGCGCAGCGGCCGTTTCACGGCGACCGGCCGGACCGCGTGCGAGCACCCGCGCTTCATCTCGGCGAGCATGCGCCGCACGGCCGGGGGCTGGCGCTGGCGCGTCGTCCTGGGCCGCTCACTGCCAGCCGGCAGCTACGCGTTCGTCGCGCAGGTGCTCGGCAGCGACGGCAGCCCGATGACCTTCGTGCGCAAGTAGGCGCATCCCGGCGCCAACCGTGCGCCGCTTCGACGATTGCCCGCTCGCGCCACACGGCGTACCGTGGACCGCATGAGCAGCGACACGCCCTTCTGGCATCCCTTCGCGGACATGGCCGCCGTCCGCGGTCACGAGATCGTCATCACCCGCGGTGAGGGCGTCCATGTCTGGGACGAGAGCGGCGCAAAGTACCTCGACGGGACGGCGAGCCTGTGGTGCGTCAACGTCGGCCACGGGCGCGACGAGATCGTCGACGCCGTCGCGGCGCAGATGCGCGAGCTGGCGAGCTACTCGGCCTTCGGCGCGTTCAGCAACCGCCCGGCCGAGACCCTCGCCGAGCGCCTCGCCGGCTACGCCGAATCCGTCGTGGACGACCCGCGGATCTTCTTCGGCCTCGGCGGCGGGGACGCGATCGACACCGCCGCCAAGCTCGCCCGCCGCTACTTCGCGGCGATCGGCCAGCCCGACCGCGTGCATCTGATCGGGCGTGCGCAGGGCTACCACGGCACCCACGGCCTCGGGACGAGCATCGGCGGGATCCCCGCCAACCAGGCCGGCATGGGCCCACTGGACCCGGACACCACGCAGGTGCCGTGGGATTCGCTCGAGGCGCTCGAGGCCGAGTTCGAGCGCGTGGGGCCGCAGCGCGTGGCCGCGGTCTTCGCCGAGCCGGTCATCGGCGCGGGCGGCGTGCACCGCGTCCCGCCCGGATACCTGCAGGGTCTCGCCGCGCTCTGCGAGCGCTACGGCGCGCTGTTCGTCGCCGACGCTGTGATCAACGCCTTCGGGCGCCTGGGGACGTGGTTCGCCGTCGATCGCTTCGACGTGCGACCGGACATGATCACCTTCGCCAAGGGCGTCACGAGCGGCTACCTGCCGCTCGGCGGCGTCGTCGTCGCCGGCCGGGTCGCCGAGCCCTTCTACGAGCAGGGCGGCGTGTGGTTCCGCCACGGCCAGACGTACTCCGGCCATCCCACCTGCTGCGCGGCGGCGCACGCCAACCTCGACATCATCGAGCGCGAGGGGCTGCTGGTTCGCGGCCGCGAGCTGGAGGGCGAGATCGCCGAGGCGTTCGCGCCGCTGGCCGACTCCGACCTCGTGGGCGACGTGCGCTCCGGCATCGGCGCGCTCGGGGCGGTCGCCTTCGACGCCGGCGCACTCGCCGAGCACCCGGATCTGCCCGCGCGCACCTTTGCTGCGGCCAGGGAGCGGGGCGTGCTGGTCCGCCCGCTGGGGGACGCGGTCGCGATCTCCCCGCCGCTGGTGATCACGCAGGCGCAGGTCGGCCAGGCCGCCGCTGCGATCGGCGACGCGATCAGCGCGGTCGCCGCGGACCTCGGCCGCGCGACGAGCGCGGCCGGCGCCTGATCAGGCGGCGAGCCGCTGCCGGCTGCCGTTGCGCGAGGCGGCCGGCGACTCGACGACGACCCAGCACGGGCGCTTCTCGAGCAGCTGGCGGGCGATCGGCCCGAAGCCCTGCTCGGAGGGCGGGGCGTGCGTCGTCGCCAGGTAGACGAGGTCGGCCTCGGCGCGGACGGCCTCCTGGACCAGCGCCTCGCCCGGCTCGCGGGTCGTGACGAGCCGCGTGTGGACCTTCAGCCCCGACTTCCGGCCGGCGATCCGCGCGGCCTCGAGCACCCCGAGCCCCCGCTGTTGCTCGGTCGACATCGGAGCGTCGAGGGGCAGCTGGGTCGGGATCGTGACGACGTAGACGCAGAGGATCTCCGCGCCCTCGCCGAGCAGCTTCGCCGCACGGCGGATCGCCCCGCCGCTGACGTCCCCGCCGAAGATCGGCACGAGCGCGCTGAGGTAGGCCAGCGGGACGAACCCCTCGGGCGCCTGGGCGTGCTCGATCTTGTGGCGGCTCGTGAGGTCCAGGCCCGAGCGCCGGCGGTAGACGATGTAGCCGATGCAGCCGATCACCATCCAGCCCATGCCGACGGTCCGCGCCTCGGTGTGCAGCGCGAGCACCGAGCACCACGCCACGAAGGTGCCGATCGCGCCGAGCACCGCGGGGATCGGGATCAGCGCGCCCTTGTAGTGGACGTTCCAGCCGATCCGGTAGGGCCGCTCGATGTCCGGCTGCTTGATCCGCAGCGCGACGATCGACACGTGCGCCGTCGTGAACGACAGCATCGCGCCGAACGAGTAGAGGTTCCCCAGAAAGTCCGTCTTGCCGGGGATCAGCAGCAGGCAGGCGAGCGAGGAGAAGAGGACGATCGTGAACCACGGGGTGCGGTAGCGCGGGTGCAGCCGCGCGAAGATCCCGGGCAGCTGGCGATGCTCGGAGAGCGACCACGACAGCCGCGAGATGCCGATCAGGCCGGCGTTCGTGGCGATGAAGAGGATCGTGGCCGCCAGCAGACCGACGTAGGAGGTCACCGCCGTCTGGAGCCACCCGTGGAGCCCGAAGGCCGAGACGATGCCGAGCACCGGGTCGTCGTGGTAGGTCGTCCCGAGCTGCGTCGTGTAGACCGCGCCGTGCTGGACGACCGGGAGCGCGGACAGCGCGACCACCGAGATGCCCGCGTAGACGCCGAGCACGGCGACGAGGACGAGATTCACGGCCTTGGGGACGTCCCTGCCGGGGTCCTTGGCCTCCTCGGCCATGTTCGAGACGGTCTCGATCCCCGTGTAGGCGACCATCGCGACCGACAGCGCGAAGATCACCTCGCTCCAGCTCGGAACGGTGCCGAGGTGCACCTGGCTGACGAGCAGCGACGGGTCCAGGACGAGGACGGCGCCGACGATTACGAGCGCCACCTGGGTCGCGAGGTCGACGCAGGCGAGGACGAGGTTGAGCTTCGCCGACTCGCCGAGCCCGCGGATGTTCAGGCCGGCGAGGACGACGATCACGAGCACGCCGACGATGACGTCGCCGGGCCCGTGCTTGAGCGCGGGGAAGAACGCGCCCAGGTAGTGCGGCACGAAGAAGCCGGAGATCGCGATCGTGATGATGTAGTCGAGCGTGAGCGCCCACCCGGCGAAGAACGACGCCGACTCGTTGAAGGCGTGGCGCGCGAACGACGAGGAGCCGCCCGCCTCCGGGAACATCGAGGCGCCCTCGGCGTAGGTCTTGGCCGTCAGCGCGAACAGCAGGCCGGCGAGCATGAAGACGACGGGTGTCAGACCCAGCGCGTGGGCCGCCACGAGGCCCAGGGCGTAGTAGATCGACGAGCCGACGTTGCCGTAGGCGGTGGCGAACAGCCCGGGGACGCCGACGGTGCGGCGCAGCCCGCGCTCGACCAGACGCGCCATCAGCCCGGCGCGCCGGAGCGGTGGCGCGCCATCAGGCGCAGCGCGCGGCGGCGCATCCGCGCCTCGTGCATGCGATCCAGGGCGCCTGTGCGAACCGGCGCGGCCGGCGAGCGCTCGATCGCAAAGCGCGTCGCCTCGAGCGCGATCCGGCGGCGCTCGCGGCGCGCCGAGCGCTCGAGGAGCAGGCCCGCCGCGACCAGTGGGACGAGCGCTTCAGCGGCTTCCAGGACGATGGTCGGCACAGCCCACCGACGGTAGGTCCGCGCCCGCGCGGACCGTGTCCCGATCGGCCGTCCGGGCGTACAGATGTTGTACAGATCCGCGCCGTAGACTGGCGCGCTGATGGCAGAACGCCGACTTCACGGTCTCCAGCGCGTGCTCGGGGTCAATGCGCTGTTCGCGACCGCCTACGGCAACGTCGGCTCGTCGATCTACTACGCGCTGGGCCTGGTCGCCTCGTTCGCGCTCGGCCTCACCCCGGTCGTCTTCGTCATCACCGGCTTCATCTTCTGGCTGACGGCCTCGACGTACGCCGAGGCGACCGTGATGTACCCGGAGGCCGGCGGCTCCTCGTCGTTCGCACGCCACGCCTTCAACGAGTTCTGGAGCTTCTTCGCCGCCTGGGCGCAGATGCTGAACTACACGATCACGATCGCGATCTCCGCGTTCTTCGTGCCGCACTACCTCGGCGGGCTGTTCTGGCCGGCGCTGCGCCACTCGCCCGGCGACATCGTCTTCGGCATCGCGGTGGTCGTCCTGCTCTCGATCGTCAACGTGATCGGCGTCAAGGAGTCGGCCGGCGTCAACGTCACGCTCGCCGTGCTCGACTTCGCCACGCAGCTGCTCCTCGTCCTGGTCGGCGCGATCCTCGTCTTCTCGCCCGAGGTCCTCTCCAACAACGTGCACCTCGGCGTCGCCCCGACCTGGAAGGAGTTCTTCCTCGCGATCCCCGTCGGCATGATCGCCTACACCGGGATCGAGACGATCTCGAACATGGCCGAGGAGGCCAAGGACGAGACGAAGACGATCCCGAAGGCCATCAACCGGGTCGTCATCGCCGTCTTCGCGATCTACGCCGCCCTGCCGGCGGTCGCGCTGTCCGCGCTTCCGGTCGTCAAGACGCCGGACGGCTACCAGACCCTGCTCGGCGTCTCGGAGGCCGACGGCGGCTACGCCGGCGACCCGATCCTGGGTGTCGTCAAGCAGATCCACCTCGGGGCGCTGCAGGGCGCGGCGGAGCTCTACGTCGGCCTGCTGGCCGCGACGATCCTCTTCATCGCGACCAACGCCGGGATCATCGGCGTCTCGCGGCTCGTCTACTCGATGGGCATCCACCGCCAGATGCCCGATCGGCTGCGTCAGCTGCATCCGAAGTACGGCACGCCGTGGATCGGCATCCTCGTCTTCGGCGGCATCGCCTGCCTGGCGATGATCCCCGGCCAGGCCGCATTCCTGGGCAACATGTACGCGTTCGGCGCGATGCTGTCGTTCACGATCGCCCACCTCGCGGTCATCCGGCTGCGCTACTCCAAACCCGACGTGCCACGCCCCTACAAGGGCCCGATGAACCTCCGCGTGGGGAGGGTGGACGTCCCGGTCTTCGCGATCCTCGGCGGGATCGGCACCGGCCTGGCGTTCATCGTCGTGACGTTCCTGCACATCGACGTCGCGATCGCGGGCGTCGCCTGGCTGGGCTTCGGACTGCTGTTCTACCCCTGGTACCGCCACCGCCACGGGCTCGACCTGACCACGACGGTGAAGGTCGCGATCCCTGCCCCGATCGTGGCCCACGAGGCCGAGTACGAGTCGATCCTCGTGGCGCTCGACCCGCGCGCCTACTCCCCGGGCGCGATCGCCACGGCGGTGAAGCTCGCCGCCAGGCGCCGGCGCGGCATCCACGTGATCGTGCCGATCCCCGTGCCCGCGACGTCGCCGATCAGCGCCGCGATGCCCGACCAGGAGCGCGCGGCGCAGACGATCATCGAGCAGGCGCGTCTGCAGGGCGGCCGGCGCGTCACCGGACACTGGGAGAAGGTCCGCGCCGGGCAGGCCGGCCGGCTGATCGTCGAGGAGGCCCGCCAGCTGCGTGCGCGCGCCATCGTGATCCCGCTGCCGCCGCGCCAGTCGGGCTCGCTGTTCGGCAAGACGCTCGAGACGGTCCTCGAGGAGCGGCCGTGCCGCGTCATCATCCAGACCTCGCCCGAGGTCCAGGCCGCCAAGGCCGCGCAGCGCCCGCGGGTCGGCGCCGCCTAGCATCATCGTCCGGATGTCCGGCCGCGACGCACATCGTCACCTGACGACGCTCTTCTCGATCGTGATGGTCGTGATCGGCCTCGCGCTGATCGTGCGGGCGCTCAGCGCGGGCGGTGGCCCGTTCTCCATCGGCGTGATCATGGGCCTGCTGTTCCTCGCGGCGGGGCTGGGCCGCATGTGGGTCGCGCGGAGCACGCGCTGATGACCGAGCGCGGCGAGCAGATGTTCCGACGCGGGCTCGGCTCGCCGATGCTCTTCAGCGTCGTCTACACGGTCATCGCGAGCGCGATCTACTTCGCGCTCGGCGTCGTCGCCGGCTACGCGCTCGGCCTCACGCCGCTGGTCTTCGTCGCCTCGGCCGTGATGTTCGCCCTCGCGGCCATGACGTACGTCGAGGGCTCCTCGCTGCACCAGGACCGCGGCGGCTCCACGGTCTTCGCGCGCTACGCCTTCAACGAGCTGTGGAGCTTCGTCGCCGGCTGGGCCGTCCTGCTCGACTACGTGATCCTGATCGCGGCGACGGCCTTCAGCGCGACGAACTACCTCGCCGCGTTCTGGAGCCCGCTCGGCCACGGCGCCGTCGAGACGGTCGCGGTGCTCGGGATCCTGGCCTACGTCGCGGTGCGCAACATCCGCGGCTTCTCGACGACGCGCTCGTCCCGCATCCGCATCCTGGTCGTCGCCGACATCGCGCTCCAGGTGGCGCTGATCGGCTTCGGCATGGCCCTGCTGTTCGACGCGCATGCGATCACCAGCACGATCCACCTCGGGTCGACGCCGACGGTCGAGAACCTGATCGTCGCCTTCGGGATCGCCACCGTCGTCTCGACCGGCCTGGAGTCCGCCTCCGGACTCAGCGGGGAGGTCGAGGTGAGCCGCGCCGGGCTGCGGCGCCTGGTCAGCGCCTCCTCGCTGACCGTCTTCGTGGTCTACACCGGCATCGCGATCGTCGCGATCAGCGCTCAGCCGGTCATCAACGGCACGACGGCGCTTTCGACGACCTACAAGGACGCGCCGGTGCTCGGCATCGCCGCCGCCTTCAAGGACGCCTGGCTGCGCGACGGCGCCAAGTACGCGATCGCCGCGATCGCCGCCATCACGCTGATCGCGGCGTCGAACTCCGCGATGCTCGGCCTGTCGCGGCTGGCCTACTCGCTGTCGACGAACCGCCAGATCCCCAGCGCCGTCGGCCGCCTGCACCCGACGCGGTTCACGCCGTGGGTGCTGATCGTGCTCGCCACGGTCGTCGCGGCGGCGCTCTCGCTGCCCCACGACCTCGACATGCTGCTCGGGCTGTACGCCTTCGGCGCGCTGCTCGGCCTGACGATCGCGCACGCCGCGATCCTGCGGCTGCGCTTCAGCGAGCCCGACGCGCCGCGCCCGTACGACATCCCGTTCGACCTGAAGGTGCGCGGGTCCTCGCTGCCGCTGCCCGCCGTGCTGGGCCTCGTGCTCAGCGCCGCCGCCTGGGTGAGCGTGCTGATCACGCACAACGAGGCGCGCTGGGTCGGGCTGGGCTGGATGGCGTTCGGCCTCACGCTCTACGTCATCTATCGGCGCTCGA
Source organism: Solirubrobacteraceae bacterium (assembly GCA_017882425.1). GTDB lineage: Bacteria > Actinomycetota > Thermoleophilia > Solirubrobacterales > Solirubrobacteraceae > F1-60-MAGs163. Next base: position 7,067 of record JADGPM010000165.1, on the reverse strand, counting down.
CGGGCAAGCCCGTGTTCCAGCGGGTCACCGTGCCGCGCGAGGCGCTGCTCGGCGAGCATCTCGAGGCCGAATACGGCTCGATCCTCGTGCCGGTGTTCGGCACCGCGCTGGACGACGACATCATGCAGACCGCCGGGCGGCTGGCCGCCGAGGAGGACCTCGAAGGCGCTCCCGGCGCCGGCGCCACGATCGAGGCGATCTGGGTCTTCGAGGTGCCGATGTCGCTGCCGATCGACGCCCGCCTGCCCGACGCCGAGCTCAAGCGCGCCCGCGCGGCGCTGGCGCGGGCCAAGGCGGTGGGGGAGGAATACGAGGGCGTCGAGGTCGCCACCGCGACCGTCCGCGCCCGGCGAGCCGGTCAGGCGATCGTCGACGAGGCGCGGCGCCGCGGCGTGCAGGCCATCGTGCTCGCCGCCGAGGAGCCCTCGAAGATCCGCGGGGGCACCCGCCTGGGCGGGCGCGCCGGGATGGACGCGTTCGTCGGCGAGGCGACCAAGCTCGTGGTCTCCAAGGCCGGCTGCCCGGTGATCCTCACCGCGCCGCCGGTCGGCGATCAGGCCGTCTCGACGTCCATCCGGGACGAGGCACCCATCGCCGGCGACGCTGTATAGAGTCCGGGCGGATGTCCTTCATCGTCATCGCGGGCGCGGGCCGGGTCGGCTCGGCCGTCGCGCGCTCCATGCTCGCCGCCGGCCACGAGGTCTCGGTCCTGGACGAGGATCCGCTCTCGCACGAGCGCCTCGATGCCGGCCAGCCCACGACCTGGGAGGACGTCGGCGGGCGCTTCACGATCGGGCAGGCGATCGAGGCCGAGGCCCTGATCGAGGCCGGGATCGAGCAGGCCGACGTGTTCATCGCGTCGACCCACGGCGACAACACGAACCTCACCGTCGCGCAGATCGCGCAGAAGATGTTCAACGTCCCGAGCGTCCTGGTCCGCGTCAGCGACCCGGCTCGCGCCGAGTGGTACGCCGCGCAGGGGCTGCGGACGATCTGCCCGACCCGCTACGCGATCGAGATGTTCGAGGACGCGCTCAGCGAGGTCGGCGGCTGATGTACGCGATCATCGTGGGCGGCGGGAAGGTCGGCCTCAACCTCGCACGCGAGCTGCTCGACAAGGGCCACGAGGTCACGCTGATCGAGCAGCGGCGCGACCGCTACCTCGCGATGGAGGACGAGCTCGAGCACGTCGCCCAGTACGGCGACGGCACGGAGCTGTGGGTCCTCGAGCGCGCCGGCGTCCAGCGGGCCGACCTCGTGGTGGCGGTCACCGGCGACGACGAGGACAACATCCTCATCTGCCAGATCTCCCGCGAGAAGTACCTCGTCGATCGCTTCATCGCGCGGGTCAACAACCCGCGCAACCGCCAGTACTTCGACCTGCTCGGCATCAAGCCGGCCGTCTCGGCGACCGACCTGATCCTGCGCCTGATCGAGCACGAGGTGCCGCAGTACGGCCTCGTCCATCTGCTCGACCTTCCGGGGGAGCGCCTCGAGATCATCGAGATCGAGGTCTCGTCCGGCTCGGCCGCGACCGGCCGCGCCGTGCGCGACCTGCATCTGCCGGAGGGCAGCATCGTGATCTCGGTTCTGCGCGAGGGCACCGGCTTCGTGCCCAAGGCGGACACCGTGATCGCCGCGGGCGACGAGGTCCTCGTGTGCCTGGATCCGGGCCTGGAGGAAGAGGTCACGAACCTCTTCGCGGTCGCGTAGCCGCGGCGTCGGGGGCGCCCGGGATGATGCCCGGATGCGCTACTACCCCGAACTCCCCGCGCGCCGCACGCGCGCCGTCCTGGCCGACGTCGTCGTCGTCCTGCTGATCGTCCTCTTCGCCTGGCTGGGCCTCAAGGTCCACAGCACCGTCGCCGACCTCTCCAGCCTCGGGCGCGGCGTCTCGGACGCGGGCCGCTCGGTCCAGTCCGGCTTCCGGGACGCCGGCGGGGTCGTCGGCGGGGTGCCGATCGTCGGCGGAGCGCTGAAGGACGCCCTGAACAACGCGGGCGCCCAGACGGGTGGCAACGCCATCGCGCTGGGCAAGCAGGGGGAGGCCGCGGTGAACGACGCGGCGAACCTCCTCGGCTGGGTGACGTTCGGGCTCCCGACGCTGCTCCTGCTGCTGTGGGCCGTCCCCCGCCGCATCTTCCGCGTGCGCCGGATGAACGCCGCGCTGCGCATCCTTCAGGGCGCCGAGAGCCCCGAGCGCCGCCGTCTTCTGGCGATGCGCGCGGCCTTCGACCTGCCCTACGGCACCCTGCTCTCGTACACGCAGGACCCGATCGGCGACCTCGCCGAGGGCCGCTACGAGCCGCTCCTGCACGCGGTCTTCGAGGACGCGGGGCTGCGGGCGCCCGCGATCCCGCAGACCCTATAATGGGCGCCCGTTGCGGGATGGTGTAATCGGCAACACGCCTCGCTCTGGACGAGGTATTCTAGGTTCGAGTCCTAGTCCCGCAGTGCAGAAACCCCCGACAGATACGGGGGTTTCGTCGTTCCGGAGGGCTCATGGGCCAGTCGGGCGCCAGACCGTGGACGAACGGCGCGGGGTCGGAACAGGTCCTGCAGCCGGCGGCGTAACGTTCACAGCCGTGGAGGCACGGACGCCGAAGCCGCTGGGACGCCCGCACAAGTCGAGCACGGCGCCGCTGACCGCCCTCCGGCAGGTGCTCGAGCACGAGCGCCAGCGGGGCGTCGGCTTCGACGAGGCATGGCCGCTCGCCGTTCAGGCAGCGCGGGCGGTCCGCGTGACGTCGGCCGAGCGGGCACCGTGGCGCGAGGCGATCGACGAGACGCGGGCGTGCTGGGAGCGCGCCTACGTCGGCGCCCCGCCCACGCGGCTGGAAGCGCTCGTCGCCGACGTCAGCGGACTGGCGGGCGCGCTGCTCGTCTACGACTCCGAGGTCGAGCTTCAGGCGGAGGTAAACGAAGCCGAGGCTGCCGAGCGGCGCGCCGCCGCGTGAGGCCAAATAACCGCCGTATCAGACCCGCACTGGCGCGCCGATCGGCCGGGCTGCTGCTTCGCATGGGAAGCGGAAGTCGTGTGGTTCGGCGTTCGCATGCGCGGGGAGGTTCGTGCCCTTCCGCGCGGGCCACGCACCAGCTACGCTCGCCGATCAGGGCCGCATCCATCCGGCGAGCCACTCAAGGGAGGCCGCATGACCACCGGCCGTAGCAGCTCCTGCGCAGCAATCGTCGCGCTGGCCGTCACCTTGACCGTCGCCCCGACGGCGACCGCGAGCAAGCCCGACCGAATGCTGATCACGCCAGTTCCCTTCGTGGTCTCGGATGTGTGCGCGTTCGACGTGGGCGTAGTGCCCGACGGCAAGGACCAAGTCCTCACGGTGTTCGACAACGGGCGGACGGTGGTCCATACGCACTCAAACCCGACCGTGACCATCCTCGCCAGCGGGAAGTCCCTGGTGTACAAGCTCAGATACACCGCGACGACCGATGCGGCGGGCATCGTCGGAAGCCTCAGCGGCCAGTTCAACTTCCTGCTCTTCCCCGGCGATCAAGGCCCGTCCGGAGTCGAACCCGACGGTGCGTTCCTGCACATCGTCGGCCAGCTGCGCTACACACTGGATCCCGAGACCTTCGCCGTCACATCGTTCTCCGTGCACGGCACCGTGAACGACATCTGTGCGGACCTCGCCCCATGACCGCTTAGGACGACAAGCGACCCGGGGCTAGCCGTCGGTTGGGCACAATGCCCGGATGGAGAGCCACAGGCCGGACTTTGTCGTCGTCGGCAAGAAGGTCGCACTGGGACCCCTCCGGCGAGACCTCGCTGCCGACTACGCCCGCTGGATGAACCAGCTCGAGGTCCGGCGCGGCCTCGACCAGATGGGAGTCGCCACCCCGGAAAGCCAGGAGAAGTGGGTGGAGGAGAACCTCGAGAAGGGCGCGAGACGCGAGCCCGAAGTCGTCGAGTTCACAATCTACGACAGCTCGGACTCCGCACCGGTCGGCACCGCCGGGCTGCTCGAGATCTCCCATGCCAACGGAACAGCCGAACTTGCCATCTTTGTCGGTGAGCGCCGCGGTCAGGGCCTCGGCACCGAGGCCACACGGCTCGTGCTCGACTTCGGATTCCACGTGTTGAAGCTGCGCAATGTGCTGCTGGAGACGCTGGAGTGGAACGTCGCGGGATTGACGGCGTACGAGCGGGCGGGCTTTCGCCGCGTCGGCGTGCGCCGCGGCGCGGTGATCAGCCGCGGGCAGCCGACGGACCTCGTGATCATGGACGCGGTTCTTGAGGATTTCGGCGCGTCGGTACTGAGCTAGGGAGCCACAAGGCGCCGACACTCGACACCTCGAGCGCCAGATCGTGGGCGACCCCGCCAGTCCCGCGTTGGACTGCCATGGAGTCGGGCCTCCTCGGCGGCGTGCTCCGCGTGTCATTCGAGGAGCGAGTCGAAGAGGCCCGTTGTCATGTTGCACGTTCGGTGGGATCTCAGTCGCAAGCATCTGCTCCCGAGTTGGGGTACTGCCCATCGGTGCTTTCGCGCACGTACCACTGCCGCTTTGGACGAAGAGCGACACGGCTGCCGCTCCACATGGAAAGCACAGACGGTTGCGGCAACTCTCCAGCTTCCTAAAGGACAGGACCATGGGTTCTGGTCGTAGGCGGACGTCGTCAGCCTGGCGTCCTGGACCGCGGGCCTACGACGGCCTCAGCTTCCGGGGAGGTCCGGGTGAACGACGGCCGTGACGTCCTGTTCGTCCTCGTCGCCGATTTCAGCGAAACCGCGACAGCGGTATCACGGCCGCCATTCGCCGGTAGCCGGCGGTGCTTGGATGAAGGTGGTCACTGGAGTCGTAGCGTGACTGCAGCTGGCCGTTGGCGCTTGGGTCGCGCAGTGCCGCATCGAAGTCGATCACGCCATCGGCGGGCGCCTTGTTGCGAATCCAGTTGTTGACCTGGCGGCGGAGGGCGTCGGCGGCCTGCGAGCCGTACGTCTCGAGGATCGTTCCCCGCATCGGCGTCAAGGTGGCGATGTACGCTCGAAGTCCCTTCGCCTTGATCTGCCGAAGCGCCTTGTCCAAGCCGCGGATGACGTCATTCGCGGTGACCCCCGCGGTCTGGCCGATGTCGTTTGCACCTTCGAGGAGGATGACGTCCGTCACCCCGGGGTTGCGCAGCACGTCGGCGTTCAGCCGCGAGAGCAGGCTCGGGCCGAAGATCGCAGCGAGACCGGGGCTATTGATTCGGTTGCCGCTGATGCCCGCGTTGGACACGGCCGCAGGAATTCGCGCGCCGACAAGCCGGCGTGCGAGGAAGTCCGGGTAGCGCGCGTCACGGTCAACTCCCGCCTCGTTCTCGACGACGGGGCTGTTGTAGCCCTGGAACCCATCGGTGATCGAGTCGCCGACGGTCACAATCGATCTCGTCCCGCGCGCAGCCTCCACATCCACGCCCGTGATGAGCAGACGAGTGCGAGTCTGGATCGTGAACGCGCCGGACCCGGTGTCGGTCGTCGCGTCGCCGGCCCCAGGTGCTGTCATGAACGAGGTTTGGCGTCCGCCAAAGTGACGCGTCGGCGCGGTGGCGGTCCCGGCGAGCGCGATGCTCACCGCCAGCGTCTTGAACGGCTTGACATCGAAGCGGATTCGATCGCTCGCGACGTCAGCGCCGGCCGGCACGTTCACCGCCGACTTGCCTGCGAAGCGGATCGTTCGAACGCTGCCCAATGTGAGTGCCGCACCAGAGCGACGCACGGCGATCGTCACGTGCGAGATCTTCAATGGCACCTTCCCGAAGCGGTTGGTAAGTCGCACGCGCACCGTGGAACCGGCGCGCAGCGGCGTGACAACGTCGCGAACGGTCTGATCGGTCAGCGCCTCCCCGACATCCGACGGACTCGCGTTCCAGGCGGGCACCCACTTCACCTTCGCGGCCAGAGCACTCGGGACCCCCAGCCCGAAAATCAGCAGGGCGATGGCCGCCCCTCCGAACAATCTGGACCGCATCTGCGCCTCCTCGTTGGCTGGCCGCGCCCGCCACGTGCTGGGAGACCAACCTACACGCGTGAGCAGCTCCAGTACACGCCTCATTGGCGACCCTCCTGACAGCGACCGGGGACGCCCGGCGCAACGTTCCCACCATCGCAGTCTGCGAGATTCTGACGTTAGCTCGGCCCGGGCGCGCTGTCGCTTTGGACGAGAAGCGGCATGCCGCTCGGCATCGAGCGCGACAGGGATGGGCGGCGGATGGCAATCCGCACAGGGCTAGACGGCGGGTCACCTCGCGGCCGGGCGACGCGCGATGCCCAGGAGGCTTGTGCGGTATGGCGCAATCTTTGTTGCGGCGTTTGTTGCGGTCGACCGGGCCTGTCGGGGGTCTGTCACAAGCTTGTTACAATGTGAGGCACGGATCGCTTCATCATCCGTAACTCGGCGGCACCTGGAGCGCCTGTCCCGCGCTGCACCCCGTCGCCGGAGCCCGCAAGCCCCACAACAGAAGGATCGCGCCAATGACCCGACATCTGCTCGGGGTCGTCGCTCGCGCACTGCGCGAGACGCCGGCCGACGTTCACGTCCATTTCCATCAGGGCAGCCACGGCCAGCCGGCCGCCTGCCACGACCCGCGCTGCGGGCGTCCGCACCTCGACGCCTGCTGATCGGGGCACACCTCGCGCCTCGCGCGGCGGCGGCCCCCTGGCCGCCGCCGATCCGTCGGTGACAATACCCCGCGTGGACGCGGGACCGCCCGACGGCGTCGAGCACGAGGAGGAGGTCGAGTCGCGCTTCGAGGCGACGCTCGCCCTCCTGCTCGTCATCATCCTGCAGGTCGTCCTCGCCGCGGTCAGCACCGCGCGCGGCTGGCGCATCGACGGCCTCCGCGGCTGGATCTGGCTGATCCCGATCACCTTCGAGCTGATGCTGATGCTGCCGCTCGCCCTCGCCGCGCCGCGACGGCGCCTGGAGCAGATGGGGGTGCGCCGGCGCTTCGCGCTGACGCTCACGATCATCATCACGATCGTCAACGTCGCCGCGCTCGGACTGCTGATCGGCTCGCTGCTCTCCGCGCACGAGACCAACGGCGGACAGCTGCTGCTGAAGGCCATCAC
>JADGPM010000014.1 GCA_017882425.1 Solirubrobacteraceae bacterium | reverse complement strand
GCGGCCGCGAGCGCCGACCAGGTCGTGCTCGCGCTCGGCGAGACGCGCGGGCAGAGCGGCGAGGCCGAGGCGCGCAGCGACATCCAGCTGCCGGGCCGCCAGCAGGACATCATCGACGCGGTCAAGGAGACCGGCAAGCCGTTCACCGTCGTGCTGTTCAACGGCAGGCCGCTGGACCTCACGAAGGTCGACGCGTCGTCGAATGCGATCCTCGAAGCCTGGTTCCCCGGCGTCGAGGCGGGCAACGCCGCGGCGGACGTGCTCTTCGGGCAGGTGAACCCCGGCGGCAAGCTGCCGGTGTCCTTCCCGCGCAGCGTCGGCCAGGTGCCGATCTACTACAACCACGAGCCGACGGGCCGCCCGTGTGACGCCACCAGCAAGTACAACTCCCGCTACCGCGACATCGCGTCCTGCGATCCGCTCTACCAGTTCGGCTTCGGCCTCAGCTACACGACGTTCAAGCTGTCGAACCTGCGCCTCAGCTCGCACTCGATGTCGGCCCGCGGCGGGAGCATCACCGCGACGGTGGACGTCACCAACACGGGCTCGCGCACGGGCGACGAGGTCGCGCAGCTGTACATCCACGACCCAGTCGCGAGCATCTCGCAGCCGGTGCGCAGGCTGCGCGGCTTCCAGCGCGTGACGCTGAAGCCCGCGCAGACGACATCGGTGCAATGGACGCTCGATGGCAGCGACGTCGGGTTCTACGACAACAGCGGCCGGTTCGTGGTCGAGCCGGGGGCGATCGACGTGTTCGCCGGTGACAGCTCGAGCGCGAGCGACCTGACCGACACGTTCACCGTCCGGTGAACGGCGGGCGGGCGTGGCGCGGCCATGGCGGCCGTTGACACGCCCGCGCCGCGGCGTGGAGGATGAGGCATGGCCTGGGACACGGCGGCCGAAGCGCCGTACGACTTCACGAACGGCTGGTTCGAGGGCAACGCCAGGCCCTTCTGGGAGCAGCTGATCCCGGGCCTGCAGATCACCAGCGCGCTGGAGATCGGCTCCTACGAAGGGGCCAGCGCCTGCTTCCTCGTGGACCGCATCGCCGCCCATGCGCCCCTGACGCTGCACTGCGTCGACACGTGGGCGGGCGGGATCGAGCATCAGGGGGACGGATCCGCCACGGCGGACATGGACGCGGTCGAGGAGCGGTTTCACCGCAACATCCAGCGGGCGATCCGGCGGGCCGCGCATCCCGTCGACCTGCGCATCCACAAGGGCCGCTCGGATGCGTGCCTGTCGGAACTGCTCGCCATCGGCGGGCGCGGCAGCCTGGACTTCATCTACGTCGACGGATCGCATCAGGCGCCCGACGTGCTCTGCGATGCGGTGCTCGCCTTCAGGCTGCTGAAGGTCGGGGGTCATCTGGTGTTCGACGACTACCTCTGGTCCGAGCGGCTGCCCGCCGGACAGGATCCGATCCGCTGTCCCAAGCCCGCCATCGACGCGTTCACGACGCTGTACTGCCGCAAGCTGCAGATCCTGGAGGCGCCGCTGTGGCAGATCTACGTCCGCAAGACCGCTGACTAGCCCGCGGCGAGGCTGAGCACGGCCGCCGCGTGCCGCCGCACGGCTGCCGCCGATAGCGGGCCGCCGGGAAGCTCCACGACAAACGAGCTCCCCGCCCGCACGCGCACGTTGGTCCAGCGCGACAGGCTGCCGGGGTAGTGCGGCAGCGGGCGCAGCGGCAGGCCGGTGAGCCGCGCGTAGCGCCGAGCGCGCCCGTCCCAGCCCGCCTCGGGCACGTCGACGCGTGCCAGCGGCTGGTGGTACCAGATGACGATCTGCGGACGCTCGCGCAGGATCAGCGCGCGGACGGCCTGCGACTCGGGCTCGGAGAACGCCTTCGGGCCCGAGTAGAACGGCGTGCCGGGCGGGCCCAGGTAGCGATGACCGACCGCGCCGTTGCGGTTCAGGTCCACGCCGTGTGCGTTCTGACGGGTGTCGTGCGCGAAGCCGTCGGGGTTCATGTCGCGCACGAGCAGGAAGCGCACGGGGGCGTCGGACGGGACGATCCGGGCGAGGCGCTCGACGACGGCACGGCCCGCGCCCTCGTTTCCGTGGATGCAGCCGACCACGAGCACCTTGCGCGTCGCGGTCGGCGAGCCCAGGCGCAGCAGCCCGATCGGGCGACCCTGCGCCGAGCGGCCGATCCGCTCGGCGGCGTTCGCGGGAACCGCGGTCGCAGCTCGCAGATCCTCGCCGGCGTGCTCGGGCCCACGCGCGTCGGCCGTCCCCGCGACAAGCGCCGCGACCGTCAGCGCCGCACAGCACGCCGCCCGGTACATCGTCGCCTCAGCGGCGCTCGGCGAGCGTCGACATCACGGCCTCGTAGACGCCGGCGCCGTGGGCACCCTCGGCGACGCGGACCTTGTCGCCGTGGCCGTTGACCGCGTCGCGCAGGCTCGGCTCGCGCTCGATCGCATTGGCGACGAGCCAGAACGCGCCGACCGTCGCGGCGACCGCGAGGTCCTCCCGCGAGTCGCCGACGGCCACGCAGTCCGACGGCGCGTAGCCGCGCATGCGCTGGTGGGCGGCGACGGCGTTCGCCTTCGAGACGCCGCGCGGGCGCAGGTGGTAGGCGTGCACCTCCGGGAGCTCGGCGAGCGCGGGCGAGCGGCGGCGCACCGCGCCGTTGTTCGTGAGCTCCAGGCCCTCGTGGCCGTGCTCGGCGAGGAACGCGTTCGCCTCGCTCGTGTCGACGAGCCCGCGCAGCAGGTGGGAGACCTCGCGGCCCGTGTGCCAGGGCGCGTGCTCCTCCAGGCAGCCGCTGTACTCCTCGAGCAGCAGCTGGGGCGCGCCGGACTCCGCGATCTGCGCGTGGATCGTGTGGTCGCCCGGTCGCCAGGAGCCGGTCAGCCAGTGCGTCTCGCCCTCGAGCACGACGCCGGCGCCGATCTCGAAGATGCACGCGCCCTGCCCGAACAGGCGGGCGTCCTCGACGGCGATGCTGCGCCGCCGCCCGGACATGACGACGACCTCGACGTCCGCCCGCAGGCACGCCTCGATGGCGCGCGCGCCGAGCAGCGTGACCTCGCCGTCGGGCCCCGCGAAGAACCCACCGCCGGGACCCAGCAGCGTCCCGTCCATGTCGACATAGAGGCAGCGCACCGCACCCGAGGGTAGCCCGCCGCCCGCAGCGCCCCGGCGGCCTACGATGGATGTGTGCCCGTCGTCCGCGAGACCCAGCCCTGGAGCGCGCTCCTGGACACCGGCCGCGAGGACGGTCGCCTCGTGCGCGAGGCCTTCGAGGGCGCGCGCGAGCCCGTCTTCGAGGACGTGCCGCGCGACCTGCACCCGCTGCTCGCCGATGCCCTGCACAGCGCCGGGATCGAGCGGCTCTACAGCCACCAGGCGGCGGCGCTCCACGCCGCGTGGGAGGGCCCGACGATCGTCACGACGGGCACCGCCTCGGGCAAGTCGCTGTGCTTCCAGCTGCCGACGCTCGAGACGCTGCTCAGCGACGCGCACGCCCGCGCGATCTACCTCTACCCCACGAAGGCGCTCGCCCAGGACCAGGCGCGCGCGCTGCACCGCTTCGGCCTCCACAAGGGCATCCGGCCGGCGATCTACGACGGCGACACCAAGCGCGAGGAGCGCGCGGCGATCCGCAGGCGCTCGAACCTCATCCTGACGAACCCCGACATGCTGCACGTTGGGATCCTGCCCAACCACCAGGCCTGGGCGGACCTGTTCGCCAACCTCGCGATCGTCGTCGTCGACGAGGCGCACGTCTACCGCGGCGTCTTCGGCAGTCATGTCGCGAACGTCCTGCGCCGCCTGCGGCGCATCGCGTCGATCTACGGCACGACGCCGCGCTTCCTGCTGGCCAGCGCGACGATCGCCAACCCCGTCGAGCTCGCCGAGCGGCTCACGGGGCTGGACGAGATCGCGTTGATCGACGAGGACGGCTCGCCGGGCGCGCGGCGCCAGATCGCGATGTGGAACCCGCCGATCGAAGACGAGGCGCTGCAGACGCGGCGCAGCGTCCTGAGCGAGGCCTCCGAGCTGGTCGCCGAGCTCGTGCGCTCCGGCTCGCGGACGATCTGCTTCATGAAGTCGCGCAAGGGCGTCGAGCTCGTCGCCAAGCTCGCCGCCGACGAGCTCGCGCGCACCGGCGACGGGCACCTGGGCGACCGCGTCGCGGCCTACCGCGCGGGCTACACGCCCCAGCAGCGCCGCGAGCTCGAGGCCAAGCTCGTCGCCGGCGACCTGCTCGCGGTCGTGACGACCGATGCGCTCGAGCTCGGCATCGACATCGGCGAGCTGGACGCCGCCGTCTGCATCACGTTCCCGGGGACGGTCGCCTCGCTGCGCCAGATGTGGGGGCGCGCCGGGCGCCGCGGCCGCGGCCTCGCGGTCTACGTCGCCGGCGAGGACGCGCTCGACCAGTTCTTCTGCCGGCATCCCGACGACTTCCTCGACCGGCCCGTCGAGTCGGCGATCCTCGAGTTCGAGAACGAGCCGATCCACCTCGCGCACCTGCTCTGCGCCGCGCACGAGGGCGCGATCGACCCCGACGCCGACGCGCAGACGCTCGGCACGCGCGTGCGCGCCCACTGCGAGGCGCTCGCAGCCCAGGGGCTGCTCGTCGAACGGCGCGGCGCGTTCACGCTGCGCAGCCCGGAGGACTTCCCCGCGGCGCGCGTGTCGCTGCGCTCGGCGTCGCCCGAGTCGATCCAGGTCGTCGACACCTCGCAGGGCGAGCTGCTCGGGACGGTCGAGCTGGCGCGCGCCTGCTCGACGGTGCACGACGGCGCGATCTACCTGCACATGGGTCGCAGCTACGAGGTGCGCGAGCTCGACCTGGAGCTGCGCCGCGCGCTCGTCGAGCCGTTCAACGGCAACTGGTACACGCAGCCCAAGCGCGAGACCGACACCGAGATCGAGCGCCTGCTCGACCGCCGCGACACCTGCGGCGTGACGCTGAGCTTCGGGACGGTCACCGTCAGCGAGCAGGTCCTCGCCTACCAGCGCACGAAGCTCCCTGAGCGCGAGGTGCTCGACCTCAACGGGCTCGACCTGCCGCGCACCGAGTTCACGACGCAGGCGCTCTGGTACGAGCTCCGCGCCGACGTGCTCCAGGACCTGCCGATGGAGGTGCTGCTCGGCGCCCTGCATGCCGTCGAGCACGCGCAGATCGCCGTGCTGCCGCTGCTGGCGATGTGCGACCGCTGGGACATCGGCGGCCTGTCGACGAACGCGCACGCGCAGACCGGGGGGCCGACGATCTTCATCTACGACGGCCACCCGGGCGGCGTCGGGATCACGCGCCAGGGCTTCCAGCGCTTCGAGGAGCTCGTCGGGGACGCGCAGCGGCTGATCGGCGAATGCCCCTGCGAGAGCGGCTGCCCGTCGTGCGTGCAGTCGCCCAAGTGCGGCAACCTCAACGACCCGCTCCACAAGGCCGGAGCACTCGAGGTGCTGGGCCGGATGCTGCACTTTCGCGCGGATTGAGCAGGTTTGCGCCGCTTCGTGGAGCTTTCTGGCGCAAAGGCGATGCATCCAGACAGCACCCGTCGCACGTATGCATGCTGCGACCGATCGTTGGAGTGATGAAGCCCCTTCCCCGAGGCCTCATCGTCTCCCTCCTCGGGACCCTCCTCCTCAGCGCACCCGCCCCTGTCGCGATCGCGGCAGGGGCGGGCGGCGTTTCGGCGGACCCCGGGCAGGCGCAGGCGAGCCCCCACTCCGCCGGCGGCGCCCAGTTCGGCGCCGCGATCCGCCACCTCCCCGGGCGGGTCATGCTGCAGCGCGCCCAGCTGGCCGGCGCGCACGTGCGCGAGGGCCACAGCCCGCTGCTGATCGTCCGCGTCACCCGCGACTACGCGCAGAGCGCGCGGCTGCTCGTGGGGATCTCCTCACGCGGCGCGCGCACCCGCACCCTCGACCTCGGCCGCGTGCGCACGGGAACTCGGGTGACGCTGCGCCTCCCCGCGCGGGCGCGCCTGATGCCCGGCGTCTACGCGTTGCGCGTGATCGCCGCCGGCGGCGCCGGACAACCGGTGGCCCGCAGCGGCGCGCTGCGGCTCGTGGTGCGCGCACGGCCGAAGCCCAAGGTCAGGCCGCAGGCGCGGCGGCCCGCCGCGCGCAGGCCCGCGGCCACGACACCCTCGAAGCCGGCGACGCCCCCGCCCGTTCCCAAGATCCTCGGCGGCACGGGCTCCAGCGGCGTCTTCCCCGTCCAGGGCCCGTACTCCTTCGGGGGCGCGGACGGGCGCTTCGGCGCCGGGCGCACCGGCCACCTGCACGAGGGCCAGGACGTCATCGCCGCGGAGGGCACGCCCGTCGTCGCGCCCGTGCCCGGCAGCGTCCTCTTCAACGACTACCAGCACGGCGGCGCCGGGCGCTACGTCGTCCTGCACGCCGACGACGGGCGGGACATGTTCTTCGCGCACTGCGAGGCCGGCTCGGCAAACGTCACGCCCGGGCAGCACCTCGCGGCCGGCGAGCGGATCTGCCTCGTCGGCGCGACCGGCGACGCGACCGGCCCGCACCTGCACTTCGAGCTCTGGCCCGACGGCTGGCGCCAGGTCAAGGGCACACGCCCGATCGACCCGCTGCCGCAGCTGCGCGCCTGGGCGCGCTGAGCTGCGACAACGGGCCGGGGACCGAGCCCTGACCGGGCGCCCCCTCGCGCGTCCCCGTGGTCACGCGAGGAAGGGTGTGACCGCCCTGGTGGCCTGCGCGGCGGTGAAGGCCTTGGGGAACGACGGCCCGACCGGTTTGCCCGACGCGAGGTCGGAGAAGACCGACAGGTGCTGGGACTCGCTGGCGGCGATCTGGGCGGCGACGCCCTTGAGCCCATTGTCGCTCAGCGCCGTGACCGCGCCCAGGTAGGCGCCGACGAACGCCGTCTCCAGCGCGACGCCCGTCCTGGCGACGTGCAGCTTGGTCGAGAACGTGCCCTTCGGGTACTGGAACTTCAGGCCCTTGGGCGCCGCCGAGCCGAGCACCTTGGCGAGCGCGTCGTAGTGGTCGTGCTCGTTGACGCGCGCCTGGCGCAGGTACTTCAGGTCGTCGCCCTTGAACCTGCCCGAGGCGATCGCGTGCGTGTAGAAGTCGATCGCGAGCAACTCCGCCGTGGCGGCCAGCTTCGCGATGTCCGGGTCGGTCACGGTCTGCCCGAACGCGGGCGTGCCGCCGGTGACGAGCGCGAGCGCACTGTTGCCGGCGACGAGGGCAAGGCCGCCCGCCGCACCGCGGCGCAGGAACTGCGCTCGGTTGACGTTCATCTCCATGGTCTGCTCCTGAGGTCGAGGTGTTCTTCGTCTCCTCAACGACGGGAGCGCCGCGGCTGGATCAACGTCGGGCGAAGTCGCCCCGGCAGGCCGCGCCGGGAGCAGGTCGCGCGCTACCCTGAGCGACCCATTCGGCGAGATAGCTCAGTTGGTAGAGCACACGACTGAAAATCGTGGTGTCCCCGGTTCGAGTCCGGGTCTCGCCATCGC
>JADGPM010000164.1 GCA_017882425.1 Solirubrobacteraceae bacterium | reverse complement strand
GCGCTCGCGCCCGCGGGCCCGACCTGGTTCGTCCTCGAGCGCGGCGTCGAAGGCTTCGGCCACGGCAAGCCCGAGGACAAGCACGGCATCCGGTTGTCCAACACCGCCGCGCTGGTGCTCGACGACGTGTTCGTCCCCGTCGGCAACCTCGTCGGTGGCGTCGAAGGGCAGGGGCTCGTCCAGGCGCAGCAGGTGTTCGGCTACACCCGGCTGATGGTCGCGGCGTTCGGACTGGGCGGGGGATGGGCCGCCCTGGACCGTGCGATCGCGTACTCGAAGGACCGAGTGCAGGCGGGAGCACCGCTCGCGCAGAAGCAGGGGTACACGCACAAGCTGGTCGTCCCGCACGTGGTGCGGCTGGAGGCTGCGCGCGCGTACATCGAGGAGACCGCCCGGCGCATCGACGCGGGCGAGGGTGTCGACGGCGCCCTGAACACCGAGGGTGCGATCGCGAAGCTGCTCGCGACGGAGAGCGGGCTGGCGGCCGCGGACGCCGCTATCCAGGCCCACGGCGGGTACGGGTACACCCGTGAGTACGTGGTCGAGAAGATCCGCCGCGACGTGCGGATCACGACGATCTACGAGGGCACGTCCGAGATCATGCAGATGACGATCGCCCGCGACCGCTGGCAGCAGCACCTCAAGTCCCGCGGCGAGTACTACCGCGAGAGGGCCCGCGAGCTGCGCATGCTGCAAAGCCGGCACAGCGATGTGGGCGCAGGCACCGCCGCGCTGGCCAACGAGGCGCTCGCCGCCGTGCTCGAGGCGTGCCGCCTGGCCAAGCTGACGCGGCACCAGCACGTGCTGCTGACCCTCGGGCAGCTGATCGCGGACGCCGAGTCCGCAGGCACGCTGGCGCACCGGGCGGCCAGCGCGATCGACGGAGAGCTCGACGCCAAGAGCGACAAGCGGTTCTCCCCGGCTGCGCTGGCGGCGATCAGCCGCGTCTTCGCGCGCGGTGCCGCCATGAACGTGGCCGAGGAGGGACTGCGCTGGGTGACCGGTGCGGACGACTCGGCCGGCGATCCCACCTCGCTGGAGACGGCGCTCGGAATACACGCGGTGCACGCCGCGCAGGCCGGGCTCGTCGCCGACATGGACCTCGTGGCCGATCACGTCTACGGCCGCACCTGATGAGTGCCACCAACATGGCGCAACTGCATAGGGAACCATCATGAACAAGCCGTCCGCTCAGCCGATCGCCGTCGTCGGGGTCGCAGCGATCCTGCCGCAGGCCCCCGATGCCGAGACCTTCTGGGGGAACCTTCGCGAGGGCAGGTACAGCATCACCGACGTGCCGACCGAGCGCTGGGACCCCGCGTTGTACTACGACGCCGACCCGCAGGCCCTGGACAAGACCTACTCGCGTATCGGGGGATGGGTCAGCGAGTTCCCGTGGGACCCGTTGACCTGGCGGCTGCCCATCCCGCCGAAGGTGGCGGCGCAGATGGACATCGGGCAGCAGTGGGCGGTCTCGGCCGCGCGCACCGCGCTTCTCGAAGCCGGCTGGCCGGGCTGGGACATCGATCCCGACCGCGTCGGCGTGATCCTCGGCAACGCGCTCGGCGGCGAGAAGCACTACCGGTCGAACCTGCGCATCGAATACCCGGAGTTCGAGCGAGAGCTGCTCGACTCCCCTTCGTTCCGGGCCCTCGCGGAGTCGGTGCGCGACGCTGTCCGCGACGAGACGAGCAAGCTCTTCCACTCGAAGTTCTTCGAGATCACCGAGGACACCATGCCCGGCGAGCTCGCGAACGTGATCGCCGGCCGGGTCGCGTCGGTGCTGGGCCTGCGCGGCCCCAACTTCACGACGGACGCCGCGTGCGCGTCGGCTCTGGCGGCCATGTCGGTCGCCTCGCAGGCGCTCGACGCGGGCGACGTCGACGCTGTGGTGACCGGCGGAGTCGACCGGAACATGGGAGTGGCAGCCTTCGTCAAGTTCTGCAAGATCGGCGCGCTCTCCGCGACCGGAACGCGTCCCTTCGACGCCGGCGCCGACGGCTTCGTGATGGGTGAGGGTGCGGCCGTCTTCGTGCTCAAGCGGCTCGCCGACGCGGAGCGCGACGGCGACCGCGTGTACGCGGTGCTGCTCGGGATCGGCGGGGCCAGCGACGGCAAGGGGAAGGGCATCACCGCGCCCAACCCGATCGGGCAGCGGCTCGCGGTGGAGCGTGCCTGGATCAAGTCCGGCGCGGACCCGGCGACTGCCACGATGTGCGAGGCGCATGGCACGTCCACACGGGTCGGCGACGCGACCGAGCTCGAGAGCCTCAGCGCCGTCTTCGGTGCGGCGCCGCACGGCTCGATCGCCCTGGGGTCGGTCAAGTCCAACATCGGCCACCTCAAGGCCGCCGCCGGTGCCGCCGGCATGCTCAAGGCCGTCCTCGCGCTGCACAACCGCGAGCTGCCGCCGAGCCTGCACTTCACGGAGCCCAACCCGAACGTGGACTGGGCGACCTGCCCGTTCGCGGTCAACACCGAGCTCCGCGACTGGGTGGCACCCGATGGGACGCCGCGCCGGGCCGGGGTCAGCGCCTTCGGCTTTGGCGGGACCAACTTCCACGCGGTCCTCGAGGAGTACGTCCCCGGCCGGTACCCCGACCAGGGCTCGCGGGCGTACGCGTCCGCACCGGTGTCAGCCGT
>JADGPM010000163.1 GCA_017882425.1 Solirubrobacteraceae bacterium | reverse complement strand
TTCACCGTGAGCTACCCGACGGGGCGCAGCCCCGCGCAGGACAACCCGCTCCAGGGCGCCAGCGCGGGCGTCGTCTTCAACTGGGACGCCGTGCTCGACGACCCGCCGACCACGACGACGCCGGTGCCCGTCAGCGCTCCTCCAGCCGACGTGCCGGCGCCGCCGCCCGCCGGCGCGCCCGTCACCGCGTCCGGTGCGAAGGCCAGGTCCGTCGTCCCCGCGACGCTGAAGATCAGCTGGCGTGGCCGCAGGGCGGGCGGCGGGCTGACGGCGGTCGTGGTCTGTCGCGTGGCCTGCATCGGCAACCTCTCCGGCAGCGTGGCGGCGGGGAAGGGGCACCCGACCGTGAAGCTCACGTCGATGATCGTGTGGCTGCCGAAGGGCTCGCGGCGCGTCTACCGGCTGCGCTTCGCCAAGGCGCCCCCGGCCCTGACCGCGGCGCTCGGGACGACGAAGAACGTCGTCGCGCACGTGACGCTGCGCGTGCGCACGAGCGTCGGCAGCAGCCACCGCATCACCATGAACTCCACCCTGCGCACGCGGCGCTGACGCCTGCGGCGCGAGGCGCCGCCCGGCGAACGGGTACAATTCCGTCCAGGATCATCGGATTTGCATCGCGCCGCACGAATGACCACGATTCTCGACATCTGCACGCTCGACGAGTTGCCCCCCGGGGGCAAGCGTCTCGTCGAGTGGGAGGACCTCGAGATCGGCGTCTTCAACTGCGCGGGAGAGATCTTCGCGATCGAGGATCGCTGCTCGCACGACGACGGCACGCTCGCCGACGGCGAGCTCGATGAAGCGGCATGCACCGTCGAATGCCCCCGCCACGGCTCGCTCTTCGACCTGCGCACCGGGAAGCCCCTCACGCTCCCCGCGTACGTCCCCGTGGAGACCTTCCCCGTCCTCGTCGAGGACGGGCTCATCAAGCTCGAGGTTGACTGACATGGCAACGCCGGACATCACCACCCGCACCCAGCTCACCGACGAGGAAGCGGGCCTGCGCGACCTCAACGCCGACTACACGGAGCGCTACGGCTTCCACGACGCCGAGAACTACCTCTACAAGGCCCCGAAGGGGCTGACGCGCGAGCTCGTCGAGAAGATCTCCGAGTTCAAGAGCGAGCCGCAGTGGATGCGCGACTTCCGCCTCAAGGCGCTCGACCACTTCACAGGCCGTCCGATGCCCACCTGGGGCTCGCCGATGCTGTCCGAGGTCGACTTCGACAACATCCACTACTTCGTTCGCGCGTCCGAGAAGGCCGAGCGCTCGTGGGACGACGTCCCCGACGACGTCAAGAAGACGTTCGACCGACTCGGCATCCCCGAAGCCGAGCGCAAGTTCCTCGCCGGCGTCGGCGCCCAGTACGAGTCGGAGGTCGTCTACCACCAGGTCAACAAGGACCTCGAGGACCAGGGCGTGATCTTCCTCGACATGGACTCCGCCCTGCGCGACCACGAGGACATCGTCCGCGAATACTTCGCGACGATCATCCCCGCGAACGACAACAAGCTCGCCGCGCTCAACAGCGCCGTCTGGTCGGGCGGCTCGTTCGTCTACGTGCCCCCGGGCGTGCACGTCGAGATGCCGCTGCAGGCCTACTTCCGCATCAACACGGAGAACATGGGCCAGTTCGAGCGCACGCTGATCATCGCCGACGAGGGCTCCTACGTGCACTACGTCGAGGGCTGCACCGCCCCGACCTACTCCAGCGACTCTCTGCACTCCGCGGTCGTTGAGCTGATCGCCAAGCCCGGCGCGCGCATCCGCTACACGACCGTGCAGAACTGGTCGCAGAACGTCTTCAACCTCGTCACCAAGCGCGCCGTCGCCGAGCGCGACGCGACCGTCGAATGGGTCGACTGCAACCTCGGCTCGAAGCTCACGATGAAGTACCCCAGCGTCTACCTCATGGGCGAGCGCGCGCATGGCGAGATCCTCTCGATCGCCTTCGCCGGCAAGGGCCAGCACCAGGACGCCGGCGGCAAGATCGTCCACGCCGCGCCGAACACGACCTCGAACATCTTCGCCAAGTCCATCTCCAAGGACGGCGGGCGCTCCAGCTATCGCGGCCTGCTCGAGGTCGCCAAGGGCGCGCACGGGGCGAAGTCCAAGGTCGTCTGCGACGCGCTGCTGCTCGACGAGCATTCGCGCTCGGACACCTATCCGACCATTCGCATCGGTGAGGACGACGTCGATGTCGGCCATGAGGCGACGGTCTCCAAGGTCGGCGATGAGCAGCTCTTCTATCTGATGTCGCATGGCATCTCCGAGGAAGAGGCCGGCAAGCTCATCGTGAACGGGTTCATCGAGCCGATCGTCAAGGAGCTGCCGATGGAGTACGCGGTGGAGATGAACCGTCTGATCGAGCTGCAGATGGAAGGCTCGATCGGCTGATCGCGGATCTCGTGGCGCCTGGCGCCACCCGCGGTCGGGGGCAGTGCATTCGCACAGCACCCACTCCCGCGTGCGGCGCCATGCATCCACGATCTCTCGCTCCAGTCCCGGTGGACGGCTCGTTGGTTGCGTGTTGTTCTTCCTGATGCACCCCTGCTGTTCCTGACTACGGACCCCTTATGACTTCTTCGACGTTGACTCCTGAACCTGAGTTCCTTGTCTCGCGCCGGGCGGCGGCCTCTGCGTCGCTTGGCTCTTTGGCCTTTCCCTCGTTCCGCGGGGTTGCCGGGTGGGAGTTCACGCCGGTGGACAAGCTGGATCTCGATGCGTATCCGGCTGCTCCGGGTGGGGCGGACGACTCGGCGGTGCATGTGCTGGACCTCGATCTGGAAGCGGCGGTTCGGCCGTCGGCTGATGAGGCCGTGTCGGAGGGGCCGGTGGTCCTGCCGCTCGCGCTGGCCGCCGAGCGCCATCCGGACATCGTCGAGCGGCATCTGGGCTCGCTGATCTCCCCGGACACGCCGCTGGTGGCGCGCAACGAGGCGCAATGGACCGACGGGTCGTTCGTCTATGTCCCGCGCGGTGTGCACGTCGAGGCGCCGATCGTGCTCACGACCGTCCATGCGCAGCCGGGGACGACGCTGCACCACCGCACGCTCATCGTGCTCGAGGAGGGTGCGCAGGCCGAGGTCTGGCACCAGTCGCTGTCGGCGGACGCGGAGGCCGAAGGGGTCGTCAACGGCGTCGTCGAGCTCGTCGTGGGCCAGAACGCGCGGCTGCGGTTCGTCGATGCGCAGGACCTCTCCGAGCGCACCTGGGTCTTCGGGTCCGAGCGCGGCATCGTCGAGCGCGACGGGACGCTGGACTGGATCACGCTCGGCTTCGGCTCGGGCAACGGCAAGGTCTTCCTGACGACGAAGCTCGCCGGCCCCGGCGCGAGCGCGAACGTCACCGGCGCGTACGCGACGCAGGCGCGCCAGCACCTGGACTTCGACACGCTGCAGGAGCACGCGGCCCCGGACACGACGTCGGACCTCGCGTTCCGCGGCATCCTCGGCGGCCGCTCGAGTGCGGTGTGGCGCGGGATGATCCAGGTCGACGAGGGCGCGCAGCGGACCGACGCCTTCCAGGAGTCGCGCAACCTGCTGCTCTCCAAGAAGGCCCACGCCGACGCGATCCCCGGCCTGGAGATCCTCGCCAACGACGTGCGCTGCACCCACGCCGCGGCGATCGCGCAGATCGACCCCGAGCAGCTCTTCTACCTCAGCTCCCACGGCCTGCGCGAGCCCGAGGCCAAGCAGCTCGTCATCGAAGGGTTCCTCGAGGCGCTCGTCGACCGCTTCGAGGCGGGCCCGGTGCGCGACGCGGTCTCCGGCGCGATCGAGCGCCGGCTCGCGACCGTCCTGGCCTGAGGCCCGCGTCGTGGCCGGGACGGGCGATCCGGTCATCGTGCTCTACGACCGCGACTGCGGCTGGTGTCGCTGGTCGGTCGCCAAGGTGCTGGCCCTCGACCGGCGCGGGCATGTGCTCCCCGAACCGATCCAGGGGGAGCTCGGCGGGCTGCTGCTCGAGGGGATGCCGGAGGCTGAGCGGCTCGCCAGCGCCCATGCCGTGACGCCCGACGGGCGGGTCTTCTCCGGCGGGAACGCGGCGGCGCCGATCGCCGCCGTGCTGCCGGCCGGCACGGCGCCCGCGTCGCTCCTGCGCACGTTCGGCGCCGCGACGCGCGCCGGGTACGCGGTGATCGCCGGCAACCGCTCCACGCTCGGGCGCCTCGTCACGCCGGCGATGCTCGAGCGTGCCGACGTGCGGATCGCACGGCACCGCTGGAACGCGGCCCGGCGTGAGCGGTAGGTTCGGGCCCATGAGCGGCGCGCTGCGGCCCGGCGCGCGAGTGCTCGTCGTGGGCGGCGGCATCGGCGGTCTCACGACGGGCATCGCGCTGCGCAAGGCGGGGTTCGAGCCGCTCGTCCTCGAACGCCATCGCGAACCCGCGGAGGTCGGCGCGGGCATCTCGCTGTGGCCCAACGCGGTCCACCCGCTCGGCGCCCTCGGCCTCGGTGATGCGGTGCGGGAGGTCGCGCTCGAGGCGACCGGTGGCGCGCTGCGCCGGGCGGACGGGCGCGTGCTCGCACGCCTGCCCGGCCCGCGGATCAGCGAGCGCTTCGGCGCGCCCGTGCTGTTCGCACACCGCGCCGACCTGGTCGACCTGCTCCGGGCCGCGCTCGGCGCGGACGCGCTGCGCGACGCCACCCCGATCGTGGACGTCGCTCAGGACGAGGAGCACGCGACGGTCACCACGGCCGCGGGCGAGACGCTCCGCGGGGACGTGCTCGTCGGGGCCGACGGTGTCCGATCGCTGGTGCGCGAGCGGCTGTGGGGCGACGCGCCCGCCGCGCCGAGCGGGGCGGTCGCCTGGCGCGCGGTCGTACCGGCCGGCGACGAGCTCCGGGAGCTCGAGGGGGAGTCCTGGGGCCGTGGCGTCCTGTTCGGAGCGGTCCCGCTGCGCGACGACCGGATCTACTGGTTCGCCGCCGCGCCCGGCGAGGAGGAGCATCGCGCCGACGCCGCCGCGGAGCGGGCGGCGCTGCTCGCTCGCCTGGCCGGCTGGGCGCCGGCCGCCGGCTCGATCGTCACGCGGACCGCGCCCGAGCGCATCATCCGCACGCCGCTGCTGGAGCGTCCGGTGGCCGACCCGCTCGCGAGCGGCCGGACGTTCCTGCTCGGGGACGCGGCGCATCCGATGCTCCCGAACCTCGGCCAGGGCGGCTGCCAGGCGATCGAGGATGCGGTCGAGCTCGCCGCCGCCCTCGCCGGCGAGGGCGGCCTCCCGGCCGCCATGCGCCGCTACGAGGCCGTGCGCGGCCGGCGCGTGCGGATGGTCGTCACCCGCTCGCGGCGAGCGGGCCGCGCAGGACTCGTCAGCTCGCCGGGCGTGGCAGCGCTGCGCAACGCCGTCGTGCGGGCGACGCCGGAGTTCGCCACGGTGCGGGGCATCGCGCCGGTCGTCGGACACCGGGCCGGCGCGCCGCCGGCGTAGCTCAGGCGCGCTCGGCCAGGAACGCGCCGAGCGCCGCCTCGAACGCCTCGGGCTGCTCGAGGCTGGGCAGGTGCGCCGCCCCGGCGATGGTGAGCGCGCGGGCGTGCGGGAGCTCGGCGGCGAGCCGGCGGGCGATTGCGCGGAAGTCCGGCACGTCGTGCTCGCCGTCGATCACGAGGACGGGGCGGTCGAGCTCGCCGAGCCGCGCCGCGGGGTCCTCGACCAGCTCGGTCTCGTCGACCTGCCCGTCGAGCGGCAGCTGGAGCTCCAAGGCGCGACGCTGCATCTGTGCGACGAGCGCGCGCACGTCGGCGGGCGCGCTGCCCGGCGGGCGGCCCGGGCCGTCGACCCAGAAACGCACAGTGTCCTCGACCGCCGTGTCGAGGTCTCCGTCTTCGAGCGCCTGCTCCTCGCGCTGCCACGCGGCGCGCAATTCCGGCGACCAGTCGGTGCCGCCGAGCGCCGCGTCGACGAGGACGAGCGCGTCGACGCGCTCGGGCCGTCCGAGCGCGAGGTCCAGCGCGAGCGCTCCGCCGAACGACGCGCCGACGAGCGTCGCGCTCGGCATGTCGTGGCGGTCCATCGCGAGCGCCACGTCCTCAGCGTGGCACAGTGGGCCGGGCTCCAGCGGCGAGCGCCCGTAGCCGGCGAGGTCGATGCGCAGTACGCGGTGGTCGCGCGCGAGGGCCTCGAACTGCGGATCCCACATGCGCGAGTCGGCGATGCCCGCATGGAGCAGGACGACGGCGGGCCCGCGGCCCGCGACCTGAGTCCAGCGATGTGCGCCGGGCACGACCGGGTCGCTCGGGTCAGTACCCGAGCTTGTCGAGGACGCCGCTCTTGGCGGGCTTGGGCGTCTCGGGCTTCTTGCGGCGCTCGCGCGGCTCGTCGTCGGTGACGAACCTGATGGTCGCGCCGACGCGGCCGTCCTGCGCGGCCTTCAGGTCCTCGCGGCTGACGCGATCGGAGCGGTTGGCGCGCTCCTTGGCGCGGTCGGCGCGCTGCTTGTCGCGCTGCTTGGCCTCGCGGATCCGGCCGAGCTTCTGGGCGGCGAGCTCCTTGTCGAGTGTGGCGGCCCAGAGGTCCTCCTGGCGCACCATCGAGAGGATCGTCGCGGCCATCGCCTTGTCGATGCGGCCGGCGCCGAGCGAGCCGTTGGCGATGTTGCGTGCACGGGGCCGGTGATCCTCGTCCTGGGCGATCAGCGCCGAGATGTCCTGGCGCTCCTTCGCGCCGAGCACGCTGAACGAGTCCCGCACGGCCTGCTGGGGGCCGAACAGCTCGAGTGTCGAGCGCGACGCGTCACGCAGCTCGTCGATCGGCAGCGGCGCGCGCGTCTTGGGCAGGTTGGGCACCGCCGGTCGGCGGCTGCGCTGGCGCTTGCGCTTCTTCGCGGGCTTGGCGCCCTCGTCGTTCGCGCCGGGTGCCGGCGCGGAGTCAGGCCCGGCCTCGGCCGCAGGCCCGGCCTCGGCCGCAGGCGCGGCCTCGGAGGCGGTCTCGGAAGCGGCCTCCGCTGCAGGCGCATCCTCCACCTCGGGTGCCGTCCCAGCCTCAGGCGCGGCCTCGGCTGCGGGGGACTCCTCCTGCGGCGCGGGGTCGGGCTCGTACGGCCCGGGCTGCTCCGCGGGCCCGGGCGCGGCCTCCGCGGCGGGCTGCTCGGCGGCGGGCGCGCCATCGCTGACGGGCGCCTCGGTGGAGGCCTCGTCGGGCTGGGTCGCGCCTGCGTCGGTCGTCATTCGGTGAGCTCGTGGTCCGTGCGTCGAAGAAGTGGCGCGCCCGGGCAGGGGGCTGTCCTACCGGGCACGCTCCACGCAGGCTACCGCGCCCACGCCCGCCGGAACGCCGCCCCCGGCAAAGCGACCACTATGGTCGCGCCCATGACGACTGGCGACGCGGTCCATCCGGCACGAACGAGCGACGAGGAGCTGCTCGGCGCCGAGGCGCCGATCATCGCCACCGAGCGCACGGACCCCGAGCGCATCGCGGCGATCGACGCCGAGCTCGACCACGGCTTCGACGCGCTCGCGCACATCGGCTGTGGCGTGACGATGTTCGGCTCCGCGCGGCTGCCGCAGGACGACCCGACCTGTCGCGCGGCGCGCGAGACCGCACGGCTGCTGGGGGAGGCCGGCTTCTCGATCATCACGGGCGGCGGCCCGGGGATCATGGAGGCCGGGAACCACGGCGCACGCGACGCCGGCGCGATCTCCGTCGGCCTGAACATCGAGCTGCCGCACGAGCAGCAGCCGAACCCCTACCAGGACATCTCGCTCACCTTCCAGCACTTCTTCACCCGCAAGGTGATGTTCGTGCGCTACGCGATCGGCTTCGTCGTCTTCCCCGGCGGCTTCGGGACGCTCGACGAGCTGTTCGAGGCGCTCAACCTCATCGTCACCTCGAAGATCAGGCACTTCCCGGTCGTGCTCGCCGGCTCAGGCCATTGGAGCGGCCTGGTCGACTGGATGCACAGCGAGATCGCTGCGCACGAGATGCTGCGTCCGGACGAGCTCGCGCTCATGCACCTGATCGACGACCCGCGGGAGATCGTCGAGCTCATGAAGCACGGCGCCCGCCGTCAGGGCCGCATGGATCAGCTGGCCGCCGGGTAGCGCGCGCGGACCTCGTCGATCCAGGTGGCGACGCGGTCGGCAAGCGCCGGGTCGGCGACCTCCAGGACGTTCTCCGCGTTCTCCTCACCCGAGCGCGACAGGTTGTACGAGCCGACGAAGACGACGTCGTCCACGACGCTGATCTTCGCGTGCATGAAGTCGTGGACCGAGCCCGGGGCGTACGGTGTGGAGCGCTTGCCGGAGAAGTGCAGCCCGGTGAGCACGCGCTCGAGGATCGGCGCCTTCCAGCTGACGTGCTCGTTCGCGCGCCACTGGCGCAGCGCCTGATCGCACTGGGTGATGTCGACGACGCCCGTGGCGTCGACGCGGCGCTCGTCGAGGACCTCGGCGAGCGCGCTCAGGACCGGCGCGGACGTGAGCACCGGCGAGGCGATGCGGATGCGGCGCTCGGCGCGGTCGACGTGCGCGGCGATGCGGTGTGCGAGCTCCGGCCCACGGCCCGGGCAGAACCACGGCCTGACGCTCGCGGCGCCGATCGCGATCGGCTGCGTGTCGAAGTCGCCGGTGTTCTCGAGGTGGCGCTTCGTCCACAGCTGCTCGAAGGTCCGCGCGTAGGCGGCGGCGAGCGCCGCCGACTCGACGGTCACGATCACGTTCTCCTCGCGGCTCCACGAGTCGAGCGTCCAGTTCGTCGAGCCGCACCACAGCGCGGCGCCGTCGCGCACGGCGAACTTGTGGTGCATGAGCTCGCCGTCGCCGTCGATGCGCCGGATGTCCGCGCCCGTGCCGGCGAGGATGTCCGGCTGCGTCGCCGGGGGCGGCGAGGTGTGGCCCGGCGGCTGGGTCTGGGGGTCGTCGATCGCGATTCGCACGCGCACCCCGCGCGCCTTCGCAGCGCGCAGCGCGCCGGCCACCGCGTCGCCCACCGCGCCCGGGAGGCGCACGTCGTAGAGGGCGAGGTCGAGGGAGCGCTGCGCCGCACCGAGCCAGGCGACGATCGCCGCCCCGATGACCTCGGCGCTCTGGCCGCCGTCGGTCAGCGTGCGCAGCTCGAGCGCGTCGGTCATGCACGGGCCCCGGGCGCGTCGATGCTCGCGGCGGGGTAGCGCGAGCGCAGCGCATCGATGTAGCCCGCCATCTGATCGGCCACCGCCCGGCTTTCGATCTCCAGGATGTTCTCCGCGTTGTCCTCGCCCGAGCGCGAGAGGTTGAACGACCCGATGAAGACGGCGTCGTCGGCCACGACGACCTTCGCGTGCATCGTGTCGTGGCGCCCGTCGGGCGTGCCGTCGAACACGGTCGACGGCTTCCCGGCGAAGCCCAGGCCGAGCAGCGCGTCCTCCAGGACGGGCGCCTTCCAGTGGCCGTCCAGGGCGCGCCACTGCCCCAGCACCGCGCGCGTCTGCGTCATGTCCACGATGCCCGATGCGTCGAGCCGGCCGTCTGCTCGCACGGCGCCCAGCGCGCGCAGCACCGGGCCCGCGGTGATCACGGGCGAGGCGATGCGCACGCGCGTGCGCGCGTGTGCGATCCGCTCGCCGATCCGGTCGGAGACCTCCCGGCCCTGCGCCGGGCAGAACCACGGCCGCGCGGTCGCCTCGCCGACGCGCACGCGCGGCGCGTCGACGGCGCCGGTGTCGATCACGTCGCCGGTCTCCCACAGCTGCTCGAACACCTCGCCGTAGGCCGCCGCCAGCTCGCGCGACTCGAGGTCGACGATCACGTTCTCCTCCGTCGTCCAGTCGTCGAGCGTCCAGTTCGCCGATCCGGTCCACACCGCGAGCCCGTCGCGCACCGCGAACTTGTGGTGCATCAGCGCACGGCCGTGCGCCACCGTGCGGATCTGCACGCCGACCCTGCGCAGGAGCTCGGGCCGTGTGCGCGGCGGGACGGTGCCGTCGAGCGGCGAGGGCTGGATGTCCGGATGGTGGACGACGGCGCGCACCACGATGCCGCGTGCGGACGCGTCGCGGAGCACCGCCCCGAGCTCGCCGCCGATCGCACCCGGGACCCGGACGCTGTAGAGCGCGAGGTCGAGCGTGCGCCGCGCCGGGCGCAGCCAGGCCGCCAGCCGCGATCCGACGTCCTCCGCGCGCTGGCCGCCGTCCGTCAGGCCGGCGACGTGCATGCGGTCAGGCCGCCGCCGGCAGCGAGGCGAGCGCCTGCTGCAGGTCGTCGGCGTGCTGGTAGTCGACGCCGAGCGCGTGCACGTGGCGGTAGCGGACGATCCCCTGCTCGTCGACGATGAACGCCGCGCGGCGCGTCCCCAGCACCGGTGCCGCGACGCCGTAGAGCTTCGCCACGCGCTTGTCGGCGTCGGCCAGCAGCGGGACGGTCAGGCCGTACTGCGCGGTGAACGCCTGGTGGGACTCGAGGTCCTGGTGCGAGATGCCGACGACGACGGCTTCCAGCTCGGACATCGTCTCGGAGCTGTCGCGGTAGGAGCAGAACTGCTTCGTGCACACGGGCGTGTTGTCGCCCGGGTAGAAGAGCAGCACGACCCGCCTGCCGTGCTGCTCGGAGAGCCGGAAGGGCCCCGCCGTTCCCTGCAGCTCGAAGTCCGGTGCCTGCTCGCCGACCTGCGGTCCCTTTGCCATTACTGGAAGAGTACGGCCGTGGCCGACACCTGGATCGACGAGCATGCCGCAGTGATCGCCGCGCGGGCCGAACGCGACCTCGAGGCGCTCGTCGCCGTGTCCTCCCCGTCGGGGGACGTGCAGGCCGCCGAGGAGGTCGTCGCGGTCGCGACGGCGCTCGCGCCGCAGACCGCGGAGATCGCGCGTCTCCCGTGCTCCTCGCCCGAGCACGCGCCCGACCTGCTGCTGACCGTCCGCGGCCCGGGCACGCGCCGGATCCTGCTGCTCGGCCATCTCGACACCGTCGTCTCGCATGCCGCGCACATCGCGCCCCAGCGTCTCGGGCGCCGCGTGCTCGGGTCGGGCACCATCGATATGAAGTCCGGGGACGCGCTGGCGCTCGGGGTGCTGCGGGCGCTCGTCGACCGGCCGGAGGTCGGTGAGGCGGCGCTCCTGCTCGTCAACGACGAGGAATGGCGGATCGGCCCGTTCGGCCACGTCGAGCGCTTCGCGGGGTTCGACGCGTGCCTGTGCTTCGAGGCCGGCGAGCGCGGCCCGGCCGGCGACGACGCGGTCGTCGTGCGCCGCAAGGCCGCCGCCAGCATCCGCGTGCGCGCCCACGGGCGGTCCGCGCACTCGGGGTCCGCGCCGGACAAGGGCATCAACGCGCTGCTGGCCCTCGCCGAGGTCGCGCAGGGCATCGCCGCCCTGCACGATCCGCGCGGCGCCGACCGGCTCACGGCCGTGCCGACGATCATGCGCAGCGGCGAGGCGCTGAACGTCGTGCCGGGCAGCGGGGAGCTCGTCTGCGACGTGCGCGCCGACCGCCTCGACGCGCTGCGCGGCCTCCTGGAGGCGATTCCGCAGGAGGCTCGCGGGGCGCGCATCGAGGCGCAGATGCAGCGCGAATGGCCCGGGATGGACGCCCGTGGGAGCACCGCGGCGGTGCTGGCGGCAGCAGGCGCCACGCTCGGCCGCCCGGTCGTCCCGGCGCAGCGCGGCGGGGCCAGCGACGCGAGCCACTTCGCCGCCGCGATCCCCGTGTCCATCGATGGTCTGGGGCCGCGCGGGGGGCACGCCCACGCCCCCGAGGAGTTCGTCGACCTGGACTCGCTGCTGCCCCGTGCGCAGGTCGCACTGGCCGTCGCGGACGCCGTGCTGCGCACAGGTTGACGTAACTTCCGACGAGGAGTTCGCTACTCTGCCTCGAACGTCGTACCCAGCCGAGTCTCCGGAACCAATAGCCGGAGAGCGGGGGAACCACAGGCCACCACGGTGGCCAGGGGCGAATCGTCACCAGAGCGTGACGTAGCGCGGCCCTTTTCGCGCGAGCCCGACAGCTAACCCCGTAGGCGCCCAGAAAAAGG
>JADGPM010000162.1 GCA_017882425.1 Solirubrobacteraceae bacterium | reverse complement strand
GCGCATCGCGGCCGACGACCCGAATCGCGGCGTCCAGCGCGCGCGGGCCGTAGGAGGAGGTGTCGTAGAAGACGAGCGGGTCGTGGACGGCGCTCGCGGGGCCGCCGCGCGCGCCGATCCGCTCGACATGGAGCGGCGCGCCGCCGGCGAGGGCCGCGAAGACGACGCGCAGCGCGGGATGCGCCGGGCGGCCCCAGTGCGCGAACACCAGCCACGAGGCCTGGAGCTCGGCGACGTACCCCGTGAGTGCGGGCCACCAGGCCGGCTCCGGCGCGTCCCCCGCCGCGTGCGCCGGTGCCGGGCCGGGGTGGAGGAAGAGCGGGGCGTCGCGGCGCTCGAGTGCGCTGAGCAGCGGCGCGGCGCGGCGCAGGCCCCGGGCGGTCGCGAGCGCCCCCGCGGGCAGCGCGATGCCGACGGCGCCGCGGTCGAGCAGGGCGTCGACGTCGGCTCCGTCGGGCTCGTCGAGCGCGACGGAGCCCCACACGCCGAACGGGACGCCGAGTGCGAACGCGGCGTCGTTCCAGGCGTCGAGCAGCGGCCGGGCCTCGGCGCGCGGGAGCGTCTCGATGCCGAGTGGGCTGGAGATCGCGAGGAGGGCGCGGTGCAGGCCGGCCGCGGCGAGCTGCTCGGCGCGCTCGTCCGGATCCTGGGCGCGGGCGTCGATGCGCGATCCCGGCTCGCCGGCGAGCACGAGGCGGCGTCCGTCGCCGTCGATGCGCACGTACGGCGGGCTGGTGCGCTCCGCGAGCAGCGCCGTGAACGGCTCGGGCCAGAGGTGCTGATGGACGTCGAACCCGGGCATGGACCGTCAGAATACCATATTGCCTATCGAATTTATGGGGTTTGTTCTCCGGATACTCTCGCTTCATGACTGAAGCTGACGCGACGAACCTCATCCCCGCGGATGAGCCCGTCTACGACCTGCACCTGACGGCCGCCGAGCTGAAGGTCACCTACACCGCCGTGAAGGCGTACTTCGACGACTTCGGACACGACGAGCGCGAGATCCAGGGCGTCGCCCGCGGCGTGCTCGACAAGCTTCCCGGCGAGCACGAGATCCGTGCCATCGACCTCGACGACGAGCTGCGCAAGATCCGCGAACTGCGTGGCACGAGTTGACCTCCGCCGGCGCGGACCACGCCGCATCGGCCGCGCCTGAGCGCGGGAAGGGCCTCACCCAGCGCGAGGATCTGCGCAACGTCGCGATCGTCGCGCACGTCGACCACGGCAAGACGACGCTCGTCGATGCGCTGCTGCGTCAGAGCGGCGCCTTCCGCGAGGGCGCGGAGGTCGAGGACCGGGTCATGGACTCGATGGACCTCGAACGCGAGCGCGGGATCACGATCCTTGCGAAGAACACCGCGGTCGACTGGAAGGGCGTGAAGATCAACATCGTCGACACGCCCGGCCACGCCGACTTCGGCGGCGAGGTCGAGCGCTCGCTCGCGATGGTCGACGCGGTGCTGCTGCTCGTCGACGCCGCCGAGGGCCCGCTGCCGCAGACGCGCTTCGTCCTGCGCAAGGCGCTCGAGGCGCGCCTGCCGGTCATCCTCGACATCAACAAGGTCGACCGGCCCGACGCGCGCGTGGGCGAGGTCCTGCACATGGTCGAGGACCTCTTCCTCGACCTCGACGCGCACGAGGACCAGCTGTCGTTCCCCGTCGTCTACACGGACGCCAAGCGCGGCTGGGCCTCGCTCGACCCGACCGTCCGCGGCGAGGACCTCGAGCCGCTGTTCGACCTGCTGCTCGAGCACGTGCCGCCGCCCAGCCACGACCCCGCGCACCCGCTGCAGGCGATGGTCACGAACCTCGACGCCTCCCCCTACCTCGGTCGCCTGGCGATCTGCCGCGTGCGCCACGGGACGATCCGCAAGGGCCAGCGCATCGGCTGGTGCCGCGCGGATGGCACCGTGCAGTCCGGGCAGCTCGGCGAGCTCTTCATCACGGAGGCGCTCGACCGCGTGCCCGCCGAGGAGGCGGGCCCGGGCGAGATCATCGCCGTCGCCGGCCTGGAGGACGTCACGATCGGCGAGACGCTCGCCGACCCCGACGATCCCCAGCCGCTGCCGGTGATCCGCGTCGACGAGCCGTCGCTGTCGGTGACGCTCGGCGTGAACACCTCGCCGATGGCCGGGCGCGAGGGCAAGAAGGTGACGGCGCGGCTGATCAAGGCGCGGCTCGACCGCGAGATGATCGGCAACGTCTCGATCCGCGTGATCGACACCGACCGCCCGGACGCCTGGGAGGTCCAGGGCCGCGGCGAGCTGCAGCTGGCCGTCCTCGTCGAGCTCATGCGACGCGAGGGCTTCGAGCTGACCGTCGGCCAGCCGCGGGTGCTCGAGCGCCTGATCGATGGCAAGCGCCACGAGCCGGTCGAGCGCATGTCGATCGACGTGCCCGAGGACTACGTCGGCGTCGTCACCCAGCTGCTCGCGCTGCGCAAGGGCAGCCTCGAGCAGATGGTCAACCACGGCCAGGGCTGGGTGCGCATGGAGTACCGGGTGCCCGCCCGCGGGCTGATCGGCTTCCGCACGGAGTTCCTCACCGAGACGCGCGGAACCGGGCTGATCCACCACGTCTTCGACGGCTGGGCGCCGTGGTTCGGCGAGCTGCGCACGCGGCCGTCGGGCTCACTCGTGGCCGACCGCACCGGCAGGGCGACCGGCTTCGCCCTGTCCTCGCTGCAGGAGCGCGGGACGATGTTCGTCTCCCCCGGTGACGAGCTCTACGAGGGCATGATCGTCGGCGAGAACTCGCGCTCGGAGGACCTCGACGTCAACGCCGTGCGCGAGAAGCACCTGACGAACATGCGCTCCGCCGCCGCCGACGTGCTCGAGCGGCTGGTCCCGGCGCGCGTCCTCTCGCTCGACCAGGCGCTGGAGTTCCTGCGCGAGGACGAGTGCGTCGAGGTCACGCCCGAGTCGATCCGCCTGCGCAAGGCCGTGCTCGACAAGGTCGGCCGCGTGAAGGTCGCGCGGCGGGCGCGGGCGTAGCGCGTCGATCAGGCCGGCAGGTCGAAGACGACGGGCCCGCGGCGCCGGTCGCGCGCCTCCCGCAGCCCGATGGCTCAGCAGCGCGCAGCGCCCGCAGGCGAGCAACACCACGGTCACGCGCGCGATCGCCGCCACAGGCATCCGAGCCCTCGCATACCGTTCGGGCGTCCCCAGTGCCCAGACGGAGGAGTCCCCGTGTCCGCATCCATGCCCGACGAGCTCAAGGCGTTTCGCAGCCTCTGGTGGCTGTTCCTGCTGTTCGGCCTGCTGACGCTCGCCGCCGGGATCATCGTGCTCGTCTGGCCGAGCATCTCGCTGCAGGCGATCGCCGTGATCGTCGGCATCTTCCTGCTCATCGACGGCGTCTTCGAGCTGATCGCGTCGATCGCCGGCAAGGGGGAGCAGGGCCGCGGCCTCGTCGCGCTGCTCGGCGTCATCAGCATCATCGCCGGCCTGATCCTCATCAAGAA
The DNA here is from genome assembly GCA_017882425.1 of Solirubrobacteraceae bacterium. Classification (GTDB taxonomy): domain Bacteria; phylum Actinomycetota; class Thermoleophilia; order Solirubrobacterales; family Solirubrobacteraceae; genus F1-60-MAGs163. The sequence goes on along the minus strand of JADGPM010000162.1, from coordinate 6,119 downwards.
GCCGTTCGGCGCGCTGACCGCGTTCGTCGTCGTGATCGGCATCTGGTTCGTCATCTCGGGCGTGATCCGCTTCGTCGGCGCCTTCTCCGAGGCCGAGAACCGGGGCACGAACATCGCCGTCGGCCTGCTCGACGTCGCCGCCGGCATCATCGTGCTCGTCTGGCCGCACGTCGGCCTGGCCACGCTCGCGATCATCATCGGGATCGTGCTGATCGTGCGCGGGATCGCCTTCACGGCCGCCGGCTGGCAGATCCGCAAGCTTCCGCCGGACGGCGCCGCGCTCGCCTAGCGCCGAAGACGCGGCCGCGCTACACCGTGCGGCCGCGCGCCGCTCGGTAGCGGCGGACGAGCTCGTTCGTCGAGCTGTCGTGCGCGAGATCTGGGGCGCCGTCGCCCTCGATCTCGTCCGCGAGCGTCCCCGCCAGCACCTTCCCCAGCTCGACGCCCCACTGGTCGAACGAGTCGATCCCCCAGAGGACGCCCTCGGTCAGCACGCGGTGCTCGTAGAGCGCCACCAGCTTGCCGAGCGCCGCCGGGGTCAGCGTCCCGTCGACGAGGATCGTCGACGACGGACGGTCGCCGAGGCAGACGCGATGGGCGACCTGCGCCTCGTCGCTGCCGGCCGCGCGCAGCGCGACCTCGTCGCGGCCGAATGCGAGCGCCTCCGCCTGGGCGAACATGTTCGCCATCAGCAGGTCGTGGTGGCGGCCGAGCGGGTGCAGTGGCTCGGTGAAGCCGATGAACTCGGCCGGGACGACCTCCGTCCCCTGGTGCATCAGCTGGTAGAAGGCGTGCTGGCCGTTCGTCCCGGGCTCGCCCCACAGGACGGGGCCCGTCGCCCAGCGCACGGGCGTGCCGTCGAGCATCACGTGCTTGCCGTTGCTCTCCATCTCGAGCTGCTGCAGGTAGGCCGCGAAGCGCGAGAGCTCGGCGGCGTACGGCAGCACCGCGACGGTCCGCAAGCCCAGCAGCGTCGTGTTCCAGACGCTCAGCAGGCCCAGCAGCACCGGCAGGTTCTCGGCGAGCGGCGCGCCGCGCAGGTGCTCGTCCATCGCGCGGAACCCGCCGAGCAGCTCGCCGAAGCCCTCCGGCCCGATCGCCAGCATCACCGAGAGGCCGACGGCGGAGTCCATCGAGTAGCGCCCGCCGACCCAGTCCCAGAAGCCGAACATGTTCTCGGTGTCGATCCCGAACGCCCCGACGCGCTCGGCGTTCGTCGAGACCGCGACGAAGTGGCGCGCGACGGCGCCCTCGCCGAGCGCCGCCACGACCCAGTCGCGCGCGGTGCCCGCGTTCGTCAGCGTCTCGAGCGTCGTGAACGTCTTGGAGACGATCACGAACAGCGTCTCGGCCGGATCGAGGTCCTGCGTCTTCTCGGCGAAGTCGCTGCCGTCGACGTTCGAGACGAAGCGCAGGCGCATGTCGCGCCGCGTGAAGCTCGCCAGCGCGAGCGTCGCCATCTCGGGCCCCAGGTGCGAGCCGCCGATCCCGATGTTCACGACGTTGCGGATCGGCCTGCCCGTCGCACCGGTCCACGCGCCGGAGCGCACGCGCTCGCTGAACGCCGCCATCCGGTCGAGCACCTCGTGCACCTGCGGGACGACGTCCTCGCCGTCCGACTCGATGCGCTCGCCGCGCGGCGCGCGCAGCGCCACGTGCAGCACGGCGCGATCCTCGGAGACGTTGATGCGCTCGCCGGCGAACATCGCCTCGATGCGCTCGGGCACGCCGGCCTCCTCGGCCAGGCGCACGAGCAGCTCGACCGTCTCGGGCGTCACCCGCTGCTTGGCGTAGTCGAGGTAGATCCCCGCCGCCTGCGCGCGCAGCGTGCCGCCGCGCGCGGGGTCGGCGTCGAACAGGTCCGCAAGCGTGAGCCCGCGCAGCGCCGCCGCGTGCTCGCGCAGCGCGGCGTACGCCGGCAGCTCGTCCAGCGCCGGCGTCCCGCTCACGAGGCGCCGGCCAGCGCGCTGCGCTTGGACTCGATCGTCGCCAGGAGCGACGTCCACGAGGCGACGAACGCCTCCGCGCCCTCGCGCTGCAGCTGCGCGGCGATCGCATCGACGTCGATGCCCGCCTTCGCGAAGTCGGCGAGCACCTCCTCGGCGTCGCCGCCGTCGGCCGGCATCGACTGCACGGGCGCGCCGTGATCGGCATAGGCCAGCAGCGTCGTGTCGGGCATCGTGTTGACCGTGAACGGCGCGGCGAGGCCCTCGACGTAGAGCGTGTCGGAGGCGCTGGGGTCCTTCGTCCCCGTGCTCGCCCACAGCAGCCGCTGCGGGCGCGCGCCCGCGTTCATCAGCCGCATCACGCGCGGTGAGGCGAGCAGCTCGACGTACCCGCGGTAGGCGCGCCGGCCGATCGCCAGGCCCAGGCGGTTGACGAGCTCCGCCGGTGCCGTCTCGGCGACGGCCCTGTCCCAGCGGCTCATGAACAGCGAGGCGACCGACGGGACGTCGGGCGGCAGGCCGACGGCGATCCGCCGCTCCAGCCCGCGCATGTAGGCGTCGGCCGCAGCCAGGTGCTGCTGGCTGGAGAAGAGCAGCGTCACGTTGACCGGGATGCCGGCGTAGATCGTCTCCTCGATCGCGGGCAGGCCCTCCGGTGTTCCAGGGATCTTGATGTAGACGTTGGGCCGCTCGACCTGGTGATGCAGGGCGGCGGCCTGCGCCACCGTCTTCGCGGTGTCGTACGCGAACTCCGGCGAGACCTCGAGCGAGACGAAGCCGTCCAGATGCGCCGAGCGCTCGTGCACCTGGGCGAACTCGTCGGCGGCACGGCGCAGGTCGTCGATCGCGAGCGCGAAGAACACGTCGCCGTCGTCGACGTCGACGCCGCTGCCGAGCAGCTCCTGGATCTGCGTGTCGTAGACATCCCCGCCGGCGATCGCCTTCTCGAAGATCGTCGGGTTGGACGTCAGGCCGGTGACGCTCAGCTCGTCGACGTACTCGGTGAGCGTGCCCTCGTCGAGCATCTTGCGCGTGATGTTGTCGAGCCAGAGGCTCTGCCCGGACTCGTGAAGTGCCTGTGTCGGCTTCATGCTGCTGCCTCTGCCTTTCGGTCTGCTGGATGACTGTTGTCCTTGCCGCGCAGGCGCGGCGCGAACCAGCCGGGGGCCGGCGCGAGGCGATCCGCCTCATCCGGGCCCCATGTTCCCTGCTCATACCCGTGGATCGGGGTCGCGTCACCCAGGATCGGGTCGACGATGCGCCAGGCCTCCTCGATGGTGTCCTGGGTGGCGAAGAGGTCGTGCTCGCCGCGCAGCGCCGCGCTCAGCAGGCGCTGGTAGGGCGGGATCTCGTGCGCCTGCTCCTGAAGCGCCATGAGCTCGATGTCCTGGACGTCGAACTCCTCGACGTCGCCACGGCGCGTCTGGACCTCGATCCCCAGCGCGACCTCCGGGTTGATCTGGAAGCGGATGCGGTTGCCGTGGGCGTGCTGCTTGGGGAACAGCTTCTCGGGCGGCTTCTTCAGCTCCACGCAGATCTCGGTCGCCTTCATCGGCATGCACTTCCCCGCGCGGATGATGATCGGCACATCCGCCCAGCGCCAGCTGTCGGCGTGCAGGCGCATCGCGGCGAACGTCTCGACGGTCGACTTCGGGTCGACCCCGTCGGTCGCGCGATACCCGGCGTACTGCCCGCGGACGACGTCCTGTGGGCGCAGCTCGCGCACGCTGCGCAGGAAGCGCGCCTTCTCGGCGCGCATCGCGTCGCCGTGGTTGCCGCTGAACGGATCCATCGCCAGCAGCGTGAGAACCTGGAAGAGGTGGTTCTCGATCACGTCGCGGATCGCGCCGACGCCGTCGTAGAACGACCCGCGGTTGGCGACGTCGAAGTCCTCGGCCATCGTGATCTGGATCTGGCGGACGTGGTCGCGGTTCCAGATCGGCTCCAGGAACGCGTTGGCGAAGCGGAAGAACAGGATGTTCTCGACCGGCGACTTGCCCAGGAAGTGGTCGATGCGGAAGCAGCGCTCCTCCGGGAAGACGCGGTGCAGCGCGTAGTTCAGCGCCTGCGCGGAGGCGAGGTCGCGCCCGAACGGCTTCTCGACGACGACGCGGGCGCCCTCCCCGGCGAGTCCGGCGTTGCCGATGTGGTCGACGACGGTCGCGAACAGCGTCGGCGGGATCGCGAGGTAGTGGACCGGGCGCTTGGCCCCTTCGAGCGCGTCGCTCAGCGAGCTGTACGTGCGCGACTCGTCGTACGTGCCCCACGCGTAGCGCACGAGCTCGCAGAGCTTGCCGAACGCCTCCGGGTCCAGGCCGTCGTTGCTGGCCTCCAGGCTCTCGCGCATGCGCGTGTTGAGCCGCTCGCGGGTCCAATGCTCGCGTGCGACGCCGACGACGGGGACATCGAGGTCGCCGGCCTGCACCATGCGCTGCAGCGCCGGGATGATCTGCTTGAACGCGAGATCACCCGTCATCCCGAAGATGACGAGTGCGTCGCCGTGCTCGCTCTGGCTCATGAGCCGCCCTCCGCCGGCTTCTCGTGGTGTCCCCCGAACTGCGAGCGCATCGCCGAGAGCAGCTTCGAGGCGTAGTCGGCCTCGCCGCGGCTCACGAAGCGCGCCTGCAGCGCCGCGCTCAGCACCGGGGTCGGCGTGCCGGTGTCGATCGCCGCGAGCGCCGTCCAGCGGCCCTCGCCGGAGTCCGAGACGCGGCCGGCGAACGTCTCGAGCTGCGCGTCCTCGGCGAGCGCTCCGGCGGTCAGGTCCAGCAGCCAGCTGCGCACGACCGTACCGCGGCGCCAGACCTCGGCGACCTTCGCCAGGTCGAAGTCGTAGCGGTAGTGCTCGGGCTCGCGCAGCGGCGTGGTCTCGGCGTCGACCTCCTGCTCGTGCGCGCCGATGCCGGCGTGGTGCAGGACGTTGAGGCCCTCCGCGTAGGCGGCCATCAGCCCGTACTCGATCCCGTTGTGGACCATCTTCACGAAATGCCCGGCGCCGGAGGGCCCGCAATGCAGCCAGCCCTCCTCCTCCGGTGCCGGATCGCCGCTGCGGCCCGGCGTGCGCGGCGCGGCGCCGACGCCGGGCGCCAGCGAGCGCAGGATCGGCTCGAGGCGCGCGATCGCGGCGTCCTCGCCGCCCGCCATCAGGCCGTAGCCGTTCTCCAGGCCGAAGACGCCGCCGCTGACCCCGCAGTCGACGTAGTGGATGCCCTTCTCGGCGAGCGCGGCAGCGCGGCGCAGGTCGTCGATGTAGTAGCTGTTGCCACCGTCGATCACCATGTCGTCGGCGGCCAGCAGCGGCACGAGCCCGTCGAGCGCGGTGTCGACGACGCCGGCCGGGACCATCAGCCAGACGGCGCGCGGCGCGTCGAGCGCGTCCACCAGCTCCTGCACCGACCCCGCACCCGTGGCGCCTTCGGCGACGAGCGCGGCGACCGCGTCCGGCGACGGGTCGTAGACGACGCAGGCGTGCCCGTCACGCATCAGCCGGCGCACCATGTTGGCGCCCATCCGGCCGAGGCCGATCATTCCGAGTTGCACGTCGTCACTCCCCCTCGAGGTTCGCGAGCAGGCCGTCGTGTTCGATCAGGTCCACCTTCGCGCGGCGGCGCACGTGCCGCGGCTCGTCGCTGACCTGCGCGTTCGCAAAGGCCGCGACGAGCTCCGCCGTCACCCGGTCGCCGACCACGCGCGCGCCGACGCAGATCACGTTGACGGCGTCGTGCTCGACGGCCTGGTGGGCCGTGTAGCCGTCGTGGATCGTCGCGGCGCGGACCCCGGGGAGCTTGGCGGCGGCGACGGCGACGCCCGCCCCCGAGCCGCACACGAGCACCCCGCGTTCGGCACGGTGCTCGGCGATCGCACGCCCGACGGCGAGCGCGATGTCCGGGTAGTCGTCGCGCACCCCGCAATCGAGCACGTCATGGCCCGCGTCGCGGAGCGATGCCGTGACCGCGTCCTGCAGCGGCACCCCGGCATGATCGACTCCCACGGCGATGATCATCGGGGGCCGACACTAGCGAACCGGCGCCGCCCTCAAGGCGAGCGCGCCGAACCGCGGGCGCTCGCGCTACTTCGTGATGCGGAACGCCGTCGAGAACGAGCGCGCGGCCTGGCCCTCGGACTTCGCGGTGAGCCTGTAGGGCCCGGGCTTCAGCGCGGCGCTCCCGATGC
>JADGPM010000161.1 GCA_017882425.1 Solirubrobacteraceae bacterium | reverse complement strand
CCGGGCGTCTCGCGGATGAAGTGCACGAGCAGCAGGCGCGGCTCGATGTCGCGGGTCACGGGCTCGCCGTTGATCGTGATCGTCACCTGCATGATCAGGCCTCCTGGTGCAGCGCCCGTGCCGTCGCACGTCGCAGAGCGCGTTTGGTCAGTGCGCCCGCAAGGTGGCGCTTGTAGTCGGCCGGCCCGCGGCCGTCCGCGGTCGGGGCGCAGTCCTCGGAGGCGATCTGCCCCGCCTGCTCGAACAGCTCCTCCGACGGCGCCCGGCCGCGCAGCAGGTCCTCGGCACGGGAGAGCTCGACCGTGATCGGCGCGACCGCGCTCAGCCCGACGCCCACGTCGGCGATGGTGCCGCCGTCGATCCACACCGCGGCGGACACGGCGGCGATCGCGAAGTCGCCGGCGCGGCGCTCGACCTTCTCGTGCGCGCTGCCGCCACCCGGGCGCCGGGGGAGCCGGACCTCGGTGACCATCTCGCCGGCGCCCACGGCCGTCATGTAGGGCCCGACGTGGAAGTCGCCCATGCTGATGACGCGCTCGCCGCCGGCCCCGCGGACCACGACCCGTGCCTTGGCCGCAGTGCAGACGGCGGAGAGGTCCTCGGCCGCGTCGGCCTGGCAGAGCGAGCCGCCGATGGTGCCGCGGTTGCGCACGACCGGGTCGGCGATCACCTGCTCGGCCTCGCGGAAGACCGGGAACCACTGCGCCAGCAGCCCGGACTTCAGCAGGTCGACGTGGCGGGTCAGCGCGCCGATCCGGATCTCGTCGTCCGCGTCGCGGATGTACGAGAGCTCGTCGAGGTCGTTGATGTCGATCAGGTGCGCCGGGTTCGCGAGACGCAGCTTCATCATCGGCAGCAGGCTGTGCCCGCCGGCGATGATCCGCGCGTCGGGGCCGATCCGCTCCAGGGACGCGATCGCGCCCTCGACGCTCGTCGCGCGCTCGTAGTCAAACGGTGCCGGCGTCTGCATCGGGCCTCCCGTCGGGGTCGAGAACCGCCGCGCCTGCCGGCATGTGCCTGCGCACACCGGGTTCGTCGCTCGGCTCGTATTGCACTGGCGCGTCGGTGCCGATCACCGGCGAGCGCGGCAGCTTCTCGGGCCGCGTCTGGCGGATGTCGGGGTACAGGTCCATCGCCGCGCCGGCCCCGCGCGACACGTCGCGCAGGACCGGGCCGTCGGGGCTGGCGGCCGCGATCGGTGCCTCGCGACCGAGCCGCGCGAGCGTCAGGACGCCGCGCGTGTAGACCTCGGCGATCCGCGGCGCCTTCGTGTGCCCGCTCTCGGGGAAGTCGCGGAAGCCCGCCTGCCCGGCGCCGGGGTAGAGGCCGTCGACCAGGCCGACCGCATCCGTCATCCCGGCCTTCTTCACGAGCAGGCCCTCGAGCGCCGTCACCCCGGCGTCGAGGTTCGCGTTGATCGTGGTCACCACCTCGCCGACAGGTGCGGTCTTCTCGATGATCTCGCCGACCGCGGCGATCGTCTGATCGAGGCCCCTGGTGATCCTCGAGAGCGCGACGATCGTCCAGATCAGATACCAGGCGAGCGCCGCGACGATCAGCACGACCGCGACGATCAGCACGACGCCGGCCGCGGTCATGATCCCGCCTCCTCGGCGTCATCGAGGATCACGTCGAGCGAGCCGCCGTAGTTCGCGACACCCGCGACGGTCCTGACGGCCTGATCCTGCGTGGTGAGCAGGAGCGCGGTGGCGTCGAGGTCCTTCGAGCCCGCCCGCGCCGCGGCGGCGATCGCATCGACACTCGGGACGATGCTCCTGGCCGCGGCGAGCACGCCGTGCAGCAGGTACACGACGATCGGCAGGACGACGAGCAGCAGGACGACGTCCCCGATCCAGTAGAGGGTCATCGTGGCCTCCTCTCGGCCACGACCGCGGCCTTCGAGGCGATCCCCGGCAGGGCGCCGAGGATCGTGTCGAACTGGGCGTTGATCGCCGTGACCGCCGGCTCGAGCGGACGCAGGTGCTCGGCCTCGACGGTCGTCAGCGCCGAGGCCAGCGTCGCCAGGCCCGCGGCGATCGACTCCAGGCCGCGGCGCACGAGGATCAGGGCCGCTGCGACGACCGCCACGACGACCACCGCGAGCAGGACGCTGAGCAGGACCAGCCAATGCGTGGTGCTCATGCTCCACCGTACCCGTCGGTCAGCGCGTTCATGTAGCCGTCCTGCACGACGGCCTCGTCCACGATCAGTGCCAGCACGGGCGCCGTCGCCTCGAGCTGCGGGATGTTCGAGGTGTTGCCGGCCACACCGCCGGCGACGTCCAGGAGCCCGCCGACGGAGGTGTCGATGTCGTGCACCGTGCGCACGAGAATGGTCAGCAGGACCGCGACGATCAGGGCTGCGACGAGCCCGATCACCAGCGCCACGGTCCAGAGGGTCGTCACGGATGCCGCGAGCTGAGGGGTCATCTTCCGACCGCCACCTTCCTGAGCGCCCGGGCCGAATGCAGGATCCGCACGCCCGAGTCGTTGATGCGCGCGATGCCTCCCAGTTCGGCGGTCTGCGCGCGGACGACCTCGAGGCCCTGCACGGCGGTTCGCGCCTGCCGCGCGATCCTGGTGGCGAGAACGAGGATCGTGATCACGATCGCCGCCACCACCAGCACCACGACGATCCCGAGCACGAGCCCGATGCTCCACCCGGTGGAAGCGCCGATCACTGCGGGCATGCCACACCTCCTGCGTTCGTCGAAGTGACCATGGGCGAGCGGACACCCGGCGCGAGCCCGGTGGCGCTCCTCGTGACGACACCATCGCGCTGTTGGGGTCGCCGAGTCAACTGCGAACCGTGCCGCGGCCTGCCGGCATCTGCGACGATCCACCCGATGCGGCAGTTGCGCGAGGTGGACGGCCTGACGGCAGCCGACGTGATGCACCGGCAGCTCAGCACGCTCCCGGCGACGACGAACGTCGGCGAACTGCGCGCGTATTTCGCCGCGAGCACGTCGCACCGGCTCGCCCTCGTGGTGGACGGGACGCGGTACGTCGGGGCGATCGGGGCCGGCGAGATCCCCGAGGAGGTCGACGCGGCGGTGTCCGTGGGCGACATCGCGCAGCGCGGCCCGACGATCGATCCGCGCGCAGCAGCCGCCGGCGCCCGGGACGCGGCACTCGAGCACCCGAACCAGCGTCTGCCCGTGGTGGACGAGGCCGGAACGCTGCTCGGCATCGTCGCGATCAACCGGGACCGCGAGGGCTTCTGCGGCACCTGACCGCGAGCGGGGTTCTCGCCGCGTCGATGGTCGCGCTCGCGGCTGCTGCGCCGGCCGCGATCGGTGGTCCGCTGGCCCGGCGCTGTGTGGCCCGGAGCACGCCGCTGCTCGTCGGCAGGCGGGCGCTGCTCGTGCGCCGGGAGGCGCAGGGGGACCGCGTCGAGCTGTCCGCATGCCGGCGGGGCGGGCGCGGCGCCGTCGCGCTCGGCGCGACGTACGGCAACGACGTCAGCACGAATGCGCGTGCGCGATCGACGCTGACCGGTGCGGCGATCGGCGGCAGCGTCGTCGCCGCCGGGTTCGAGGTCGTCGTCAACGGGTGCCTCTACGAGCGGGGCTGCGCCGACCCCCCGCGACAGGTCCTGCGGATCGCTGACACGAGCGCCCGGACGCTGCGGCGCATCCCGCTGCGCGGGACGCTGGACGCACTGACGGTGGCGGCCGACGGACAGGCGACGTTCCGCGTGGACGAGTTCGCCTGCACGTCCAGCTATCGCACCGCGGCTGCTCCGGGCGCGGAGATCCGCCTGCTGACGCGCGTCCCCACGCGGGTGACCGGGGCGACCGGGCTGTCTCTCTGCGCCGCTGATTGAATGCCGCCATGCACGAGACGCCGGACGATCTCGCCGCGCTGCAGGCGGTCATCGACCGCAGCTACGCGCTCGCCGGGCCGCACCTGCTGCGCATCAGCACCCCGGAGCGGCGCCTGAACGCCGAGCAGCTCTCCGAGCGGCTCACCGGGATGCGCCTGCTCGCGCTGGCGACCGTCACCGCCGACGGGCGGCCGATCGTCGGTCCGGTGGACGGCATCTTCTTCCGCGGCGCGTTCCACTTCGGCTCGTCACCGGACTCCGTGCGCCTGCGTCACATCGGCGCCCGCCCACAGGTCAGCGCGACCCATCTGCCCGGCGAGGAGCTGGCGGTCACCGTCCACGGCCGCGCCGTCCCGGTCGACATCCACGCAGAGGAGGGCGCCGGTCTGCGGCAGACGCTCCTGGACGTCTACGTCCCGCGCTACGGCCCCGGGTGGGAGGAGTTCCTGGACTCCGGCCCGGTCTACGCGCGGATCGACGCCGACCGCATGTTCACGTTCCACATGGAGGCGGGCAGCGAGACGAGCTGAGGGCTCCGACACGGCGTCCCCCGCGGGGGCGCCGGAACGCCGGGCGTATGCTCTGCGCGATCCGATGAGAGCCGTCGTCTGCACGAATGCCGAGCTGTCGGTGACCGAGCTTCCCGAGCCCGTGCCGGGTCGCGGGCAAGTCCGGATCCGCACCCTGCGCTGCGGGATCTGCGGCTCCGACCTCCACGCGCGCCACGGGATCGACGCCTGGGCCGACCTCACCGCCCGCCTGGGCTACGACCGCCTGGGACGCTCGAACGAGCCCGTCGTCTTCGGCCACGAGTTCTGCGGCGAGGTCGCCGAGTACGGCCCGCGCACCCGTGGGCGCATCCCGGCGGGGACGCACGTCGTGGCGCTGCCGCTGCTGCGCGGGAGCGGCGGCGGCCCGGTCGACACGCTCGGTCTCTCGCGGCACGCGCCCGGCGCCTACGCCGACGAGCTCGTCGTCGAGGAGTCGCTCATGCTGCCCGTCCCGAACGGCCTGCCGCCCGACGTCTCCGCGCTCACCGAGCCGATGGCGGTCGCCTGGCACGCCGTGCGCCGCGGTGAGCCCGGCAAACGTGATGTGGCGATCGTCGTCGGCTGCGGCCCGGTCGGGCTTTCCGTGATCCTGCTGCTGAAGGCGCAGGGCGTGCGGACGGTCGTGGCGAGCGACTTCTCGCCGCGGCGCCGCGCGCTGGCGGGCGTGTGCGGCGCGGACGTCGTCGTCGACCCCGCGCAGGACTCGCCGTTCACCGCCGCGGGTGGCGACCGGCACCACACCGACCTGCCGGCGACGCTCGACCTCGCGGTCGGCACCCTGGAGAGGCTCCAGCGGCTGCCGTTCGGCTGGTGGCACGCGTGGCGGCTGGGGGAGCGCACGGGCGTGGCGACGCCGAAGCATCCGGTGATCTTCGAGTGCGTCGGGGTCCCGGGCGTCATCGAGAGCATCGTCGACGGGGCGCCGCTCTTCTCGCGCGTCGTCGTCGTCGGGGTCTGCGTGGGCACCGACCACTTCACGCCGGCGATGGCGATCAACAAGGAGCTCGACCTGCGCTTCTCGATCGGCTACACACCGCTGGAGTTCCGCGACACGCTGCACATGCTGGCCGAGGGCGTCGT
>JADGPM010000160.1 GCA_017882425.1 Solirubrobacteraceae bacterium | reverse complement strand
CTCCCCCCTCGGGGGGAATAACGCGCTGGCGGCCGCGTAGCCGCGAACACACCGTGAAGAAGCCCGCAGGAACGAGCCGAGAGAGAAGGACGTCAACGACATGGATCCCAACCGAGTACTGATCTTCGACACCACGCTGCGCGACGGTGAGCAGTCGCCCGGCATCTCGCTGAACACCGGCGAGAAGCTCGAGATCGCCCAGCAGCTCGCACGCCTGGGCGTCGACATCATCGAGGCGGGCTTCCCGATCGCCTCGCCCGGGGACTTCGAGGCCGTCGAGGCGATCGCACGCCAGGTCCAGGGTCCGGTCATCGCCGGGCTGGCGCGGGCCAACAGCACCGACATCGACGCGGCGTGGAACGCGGTGCGCGACTCCGAGCGCCCGCGCATCCACACGTTCGTCTCGACCTCGGACATCCACATCGAGTTCCAGATGCAGAACACGCGCGCCGACGTGCTCGGCCTGGCCCGCGCGGCGGTCGCACAGGCGAAGTCCTACTGCGACGACGTCGAGTTCTCGCCGATGGACGCCACGCGCTCGGATCCCGAGTTCACCGCCGAGGTCCTGCAGATCGCGCTCGACGAGGGCGCGACCACGATCAACATCCCGGACACCGTCGGCTACACGATGCCCGACGAGTACGTCCGCTTCCTGGGGCGCCTCTACGAGCTGGTGCCGGGCCTGCACGACGTCGTCCTCTCCACCCACTGCCACGACGACCTGGGTCTCGCCGTCGCGAACTCGTTCGCGGGCGTCCAGGCGGGCGCGCGGCAGGTCGAGTGCGCCATCAACGGCATCGGCGAGCGTGCCGGGAACGCCGCGCTCGAGGAGATCGTGATGCTGCTCGGCACACGCGGCGCCGACCTCGACGGCCTGCACACCGGCGTCGTCACGACCGAGCTGGCGCGCACGAGCCGATTGGTGTCGCGGCTGACCGGCTACCTCGTGCAGCCGAACAAGGCGGTCGTGGGGCGCAATGCCTTCGCCCACGAGTCCGGGATCCACCAGGACGGCGTGCTGAAGGAGCGCACGACCTTCGAGATCATGGACGCCACGAGCGTCGGGCTCGACGCGAACCAGCTCGTGCTGGGCAAGCATTCGGGGCGCCACGCGCTCCGCCAGGCGCTCGAGGAGCTGGGCTACACGGTCGAGGGCCAGGCGCTGAACACGGCGTTCAAGCGCTTCAAGGAGATCGCGGACAAGAAGAAGCAGGTCACCGCGATGGACCTCGAGGCGCTCGTCACCGACGAGCTGCGCGAGGAGCGCGGGTATGCGCTGGAGGGCTTCGACGTGGAGGCGTCCTCGAAGCGCCCGCCCCATGCGACCGTCGCGGTGCGCCTGCCCGACGGCAGCCTGGCCGAAGGCTCCTTCACCGGCGACGGGCCTGTCGACGCCGTCTTCCACGCGATCAACGCGGCCACCGGCGTGGATGCCCGGTTGCGCGAGTACCGCGTCGACGCGGTCTCCGAGGGCCAGGACGCGCTCGGGGACGTGAGCGTCGTGCTCGAGCTCGATGGGAGGACCGCCTCCGGTCAGGGCGTCTCGACGGACATCATCGACGCCTCGGCGCGCGCGTACCTGCGGGCACTCGGGCTCGTCGAGGCGAAGGTCGCCGCGGGCCTGGAGAAGCCGAAGCCCGAGGTTCCGGAGCCGCTTTCCGCGCCGGCGTCCTAGCCCCGGCGCGCCCGAGGCGCCCTCGCCGGCGGCCCGGATCTGGGACCGCGCGCGTCGTTCACCCCGCCGGCGGGTAGTCCCGTCGGGGTGACCTCCGCCTCGACGTCCGCTGTGCGCCTTCCCGCGCGCTACCGCCTGCTCGGTCACCTGGGAACCGGTGGCATGGCCACGCTGTGGTGCGCGCACGACCAGGTGCTCGATCGCGACGTCGCCGTCAAGGTCCTGAGTCGCCACCTGGCCGACGACCCGGCCGCGCGGGTGCGGTTCGAGCGCGAGGCGCGCGCGGCCGCGCGGCTCTCCTCCCATCCCCATGTCGTGACGATCTTCGACGTCGGCGAGTACGAGGGCGCAGCGTACATCGTGATGGAGCTGATGACGGGGGGCAGTCTCGCCGAGCGGCTGACCGGCCCCGCACCGCCGCCGCGAGCCACCGCGCTGCGCTGGCTCGCGGGCGCCGCCGAGGCGCTCGATGCGGCCCACGCGGCGGGGATCGTGCACCGCGACGTGAAGCCGGCGAACATGCTGCTGGACGAGCACGGCCGCCTCGCCCTCGCAGACTTCGGCATCGCGCGCGTCGCCCTCGCGGCGCAGCTCACGCGCAGCGGCGAGATCCTCGGGACGGCCGGCTATCTGGCGCCCGAGCAGGCCCGCGGCCGGCCTGCGACCCCCGCATCCGACCGCTACGCGCTGGCCGTCGTGGCCTTCCAGCTGCTCACCGGGCGACGGCCGTTCCCCGCCGAGCAGGACGTGGCGCAGGCGCGCGCACACGCCGACGACGAGCCTCCGGCGCCGTCGGCCGTCGCGCCGGGGCTCCCGTCGGCGGTCGATCCCGTGCTCGCCCGCGGTCTGGCGAAGGATCCGGCCGCGCGCTGGCCCGACGCGGGCGCATTCGTGCGTGCCCTGGGGCGGGCGCTCGGCTCGCCCGTCCGCCCGGCGCCCGCGGTCGCGGAGGCGACCGCGGTGACACGGCGACCGGTCCCCGCGCCGCCGCGGAGACCTCCGAGCCGACGCGCGACCGGGACTCCGACTCCGCGGCGACCGGCGACCCGCCGCACGTGGGCCGCGCCGCTCGCGCTCGGAGCGCTCCTCACCGGGTTCGCGGCGGTCGCGGCCATCGCGCTCTCCGGCGGGGACGGCGGGTCCTCGCCCGAGACCCGCGCCTCGCCCGGGCGGACGACGACGGGGACGACCAGATCGGCACGCCGACCCGGCACGAGCACCGCGGTTCGAACGACGCCCGCACCCGTGCTCCCGGCAGCGACCGCCACCGCCGCCGGCGAGTCGGCCGCCGCCGCCCGCGACCTGCAGCTCGCCGGCTTCCGCGCCCGCACCTCGGGCCGGATCGCGGACGCCGTGGCGCTCGACCGCAGGGCGGTCACGGCGTGCGGCGGCACCAGGGCACTCGATCCGTGCGGGTATGCGCTGTTCGAGCTCGGTGCGGCGCTGCGACAGGCGGGTCGGACGGGCGAGGCGGCCGGGACGCTGCGCCGGCGCCTGGCGCTCTACGGCGACAACGCCGCGGGTCAGGTCAGCCGGGAGCTCGCGCTGGCCACCGGGACCGTGACGGCCAAGGGCAGGGGGAAGGGGAAGGGCGAGGGGAAGGGCAGGGGCAGGGGGCACCGGGGCTGAGCAGCCCGGACGTGCGTACGTGATAACGTACGCGCGTCTTCGATGGCCGCCACCACCCATGACACCCCCGAGGTCCTCTCGATCGGTCCGCGCGTCAAGGCGCTGCGCGAGGCCGGCGGCCTCTCGCTGCGCGATCTCGCCGAACGCTCGGGCGTCAGCGCGCCGATGCTCAGCCAGGTCGAACGCGGAGAGACGAGCCCGACCCTGGCCGTCGCCAGCCGCATCGCCTCCGGCCTGGACCTGCGCCTCTCCCAACTGCTGCGCCTCGACGAGTCGGGGAGCGTGACCGTCGTGCGCGCCGCCGAGCGCCGCGGCGGCGGGTCCGCCCGCCGCGGGCATCGCTTCGAGGTCCTGACGCCGCCGCTTCCCGGCCAGCGCGTCGAGCTCTCTCGGCATGTCCTGAGCGCGGGCGCGCAGACCGGAGGCCCCGGCGATCCGCCGATGCACGAGCCCGGCGCGCGCGAGATCGCGCTCGTCGAGCAGGGGCCGGTCGTCCTGCTGATCGACGGCGAGCGCCACGCGCTCCAGACGGGGGACACGGTGACCTTCGACGCCGACCTGTCGCACCACTTCGAGAACCCGGGCCCGGGGGAGGCGGCGATCCTCGCCGTCCTCAGCGCGGGCCTCCGACGGAGCTGAAGGACGACGACCCGACATGAGCCAGCCGACAACGCTGTTCGACAAGATCTGGGCCGACCACGAGGTCGCGGACGGCCTGCTGTACATCGATCTGCACCTCGTCCATGAGGTCACCAGCCCGCAGGCGTTCGACGGGCTGCGGCTCGCCGGCCGCGCAGTCCGGCGGCCCGACCGCACGATCGCGACCGCGGACCACAACGTCCCGACCGACGGCACACCCGTCGCGGCGCGGATCAAGGACGAGCTCAGCCGCGTGCAGGTCGAGACGCTCGAGCGCAACTGCGAGGAGTTCGGGATCCCCGTCTACTCGCTCGGGTCCGAGCGTCAGGGGATCGTGCACGTGATCGGGCCGGAGCTCGGCATCACGCAGCCCGGCATGACGATCGTCTGCGGCGACAGCCACACGGCCACGCACGGTGCCTTCGGCGCGCTCGCCTTCGGCATCGGGACCAGCGAGGTCGAGCACGTGCTCGCCACGCAGACGCTGGTGCAGCGCAAGCCGAAGTCGATGCGCATCCGCTACGAGGGGACGCCGGGCTTCGGCGTCACCGCGAAGGACCTGATCCTCGCGACGATCGGCCAGATGGGCGTCGAGGGCGCCACCGGCCACGTCGTCGAGTTCTCCGGCCCGGCCATCGAGGCCCTCTCGATGGAGGGCCGCATGACGATCTGCAACATGACGATCGAGGGCGGCGGCCGCGCCGGGATGATCGCCCCGGACGAGACGACGATCGCGTGGTTCGCCGAACCCCGCCCGGGCGCGCCGACCGGCGCCGACCGGGATGCGCTCGTCGCGCGCTGGCGCACGCTGCGCACCGACGAGGGCGCGACCTTCGACAAGGAGATCGTGGTCGATGCGAGCGCCGTCAGCCCTCAGGTGACGTGGGGCACGAACCCCGAGATGGTCGTCGGCGTCGGCGAGGCCGTCCCGCAGCCGCGCAGCGACGGCGACGAGCGCGCCCTGGAGTACATGGGCCTGCAGGCCGGAACGCCGATCGAGGAGATCCGCCTCGATCGCGTGTTCATCGGCTCGTGCACGAACTCGCGGATCGGCGACCTGCGCTCGGCGGCCGAGGTCGTCAAGGGCCGCAAGGTCTCCGGCGACGTCTACGCGATGGTCGTCCCGGGCTCGGTGCAGGTCAAGCGCCAGGCCGAGGAGGAGGGCCTCGACGAGGTCTTCCGCGCGGCCGGCTTCGACTGGCGCGGCGCGGGCTGCTCGATGTGCCTGGGGATGAACCCGGACACGCTGAAGCCCGGCGAGCGCTGCGCATCCACGTCGAACCGCAACTTCGAGGGGCGCCAGGGACGCGGCGGCCGGACGCATCTGGTCAGCCCGCAGATGGCCGCCGCCGCCGCCATCGAGGGGCGCTTCGTCGACATCCGCGAGTGGAGCCAGGGGGCATGATGCAGCCGGTCAGCACCATCCAGGGCGACGTGTCCGTCCTCGCCAGGGACGACGTCGACACCGACCAGATCATCCCCAAGCAGTTCCTCAAAAGGGTCGAGCGCACCGGCTTCGGCGAGTTCCTCTTCTACGACTGGGCCAAGGAGCCGGGCTGGGACCTGCCGAAGAACCCGATCCTCGTCGCCGGACGCAACTTCGGCTGCGGTTCCTCGCGCGAACACGCCCCGTGGGCGCTCGAGGACTACGGCTTCCGCTCGGTGATCGCCCCGTCGTTCGCGGACATCTTCAAGTCCAACTCGATGAAGATCGGCCTGCTGCCGGTCGCCGTAAGCGAGGACGAGTGCCGCGCGATCGCGCAGGCCGGCAGCGCCACCGTCGACCTCGAGTCCCAGGAGGTCCGCTACGGCGACGGCCAGGTCGCGCGCTTCGACATCGACCCGCAGATCAAGCATCGCCTGCTGCACGGCCTCGACGACGTCGCCATGACGCTGAACATGAGCGAGGCGATCGAGTTCTACGAGCACGAGCGCGAGCGGCCGGGCCCGGTCACGACGAGCCTCTGATGTCCGGCATCAAGCAGATCGCACTCCTTCCCGGCGACGGGATCGGCCCCGAGGTCGCGGCCGCCGCCGTCACGGTCCTGGACGCGGTCGTCCCCGGGCGGCTGGCCTACACCGAGCACCTCTTCGGCGGCATCTCGATCGACGCCCACGGCGTCGCGATGACCGACGCGACGCTCGAAGCCTGCCGCACGGCCGACGCCGTCCTGCTGGCCGCCGTCGGCGGCCCGAAGTGGGACACGACCGACCCGGACAGGCCGCGACCCGAGCAGGGCCTGCTCGGGCTGCGCAAGGGGCTCGGCCTGTTCGCCAACCTGCGCCCGGTGCGCGCGATCGAGGCGCTCGTCGATGCCAGCCCGCTGCGCGAGGAGCGGATCGCCGGTACGGACCTGCTCGTCGTGCGCGAGCTGACCGGCGGGATCTACTTCGGTGAGAAGCGCCGCACCGCGGAGTTCGCGAGCGACCTCTGCGAGTACTCGGTCGCCGAGGTCGAGCGCATCGCGCGCACCGCCTTCCGCGCCGCGCGGCGCAAGGTCACCAGCGTCGACAAGGCGAACGTCCTGGAGACGAGCAGGCTGTGGCGCGAGGTCGTCGTGCGCGTCCACGCCGAGGAGTTCCCGGACGTGACGCTCGAGCACCTGCTCGTCGACAACGCCGCGATGCAGCTGGTCGCCAATCCCGCCGACTTCGACGTGATCGTCACCGAGAACCTGTTCGGCGACATCCTCAGCGACGAGGCCGCGATGATCACCGGCTCGATCGGGATGCTGCCGAGCGCGAGCCTCGGGAATCCGGACGGGCCCGGACTGTTCGAGCCCGTCCACGGCTCCGCGCCGGACATCGCCGGCCGGGGGATCGCCAACCCGCTGGCGATGTTCCTCTCGGCGGCGCTGATGCTGCGCCACGCGTTCGATTGGGAATCGGAGGCGACCTCCGTAGAATCGGCGGTGGACCGGGCGCTGGAGAACGGCCTTCGGACCCGCGACCTCGGAGGGACGGCCACGACGGCCGAGGCCACCGAGGCCGTCCTGTCCCACCTGTCGTAGACCGAAAAGCGAGTGCTGACGTGGAGCCGAGCGATCTCATCTGGATGAACGGCGAGTTCGTCGCCTGGGAGGACGCGCAGGTGCACGTCCTGACCCACGCGCTGCACTACGGCACGTCGGTGTTCGAGGGCGTGCGCTGCTACGACACGGAGATCGGGCCGGCGATCTTCCGCCATCAGGATCACGTCGAGCGCCTCTACAGGTCGGCCGGGCTGTACTACATGGACATCCCATTCGAGCGTGAGCAGATCCGCCAGGCGACGCTCGAGACGGTCGCGCGCAACGGCCTGCGCTCCTGCTACATCCGCCCGCTCGTCTACCGCGGCTACGGCACCATGGGCCTGTTCCCGCTCGAGGCGCAGGTCGATGTCGCGGTCGCCGTCTGGGAGTGGGGCGCCTACCTCGGCGAGGAGGGCAAGCGCGCGGGCATCCGCGCGAAGGTCAGCTCGTGGCGGCGCATCAGCCCCGAGTCGCTGATCCCGCACGCCAAGGCCGGCGGCCAGTACCTCAACAGCGTTCTGGCGAAGATCGAGACCCACAAGGCCGGCTACGACGAGGCGATCCTGCTCGACGACCACGGCCACGTCTGCGAGGGCTCGGGCGAGAACATCTTCGTCGTGCAGGACGGCGTGATCCACACGCCGCCCCAGACCGCCTCGATCCTCGACGGCGTCAACCGCCGCTCGATCATCCAGATCGCGGCCGACCTCGGCTTCACGGTCGTCGAGCGCGACATCGCGCGCGCCGAGCTCTACCTCGCCGACGAGGTCTTCCTCTCCGGCACCGCCGCCGAGCTCGTGCCCGTGCGCGAGATCGACGACCACCAGGTCGGCGACGGACGCCCGGGGGAGATCACGCGCGCCGTCCAGACGACGTTCGAGGACGCCCTCTACGGGCGCGCCGAGCGCTACCGCGACTGGCTGGACCCCGTCCCGGCCGTGGCCCCGGCCGCGCCCGCGGACCGGACCGGCGTCGCATGAGCGGCGCGTGAGCCGTCGGGTCCAGCTCTACGACGCCACCCTCCGTGACGGGATGGGCGGCGGCGGCATGAGCCTCACCGCGCAGGAGAAGGTCCGCGTCGTCCACCGCCTGGACGAGCTCGGCGTCGACCTGATCGAGGCGGGCTTCCCGTCCTCGAACCCCAAGGAGCAGGAGCTCTTCGACCTGCTCGCCGGCGAGCGCCTCGAGCACGCCGAGGTCGTCGGCTTCGGCATGACGCGCCGGCGCGGCGTCGCGGCGGACGCCGACGAGGGCCTGCGGATCCTGGCCGACAGCTTCGCGCCCGTCGTGACGCTCGTCGGCAAGAGCTCCGTGCTGCACGTCGAGAAGGTCGTGCGCGTCTCGCGCGAGGAGAACCTCGCGATGATCGCCGAGTCGATCGCCTTCCTCGTGGCGCAGGGCAAGCGCGCGCTGCTCGACGCCGAGCACTTCTTCGACGGCTGGCGCGACGACCCGCAGTACGCGCTGGCCTGCGTGCGCGCCGCCGCGGAGGCGGGCGCCGAGCGCGTCGTCCTGTGCGACACCAACGGCGGCTCGCTGCCCTCGCAGGTGACGAGCGCGCTGAGCGCCGTCGCCGCGGCCCTGCCCGGCGTCGAGCTGGGAATCCACACGCACGACGACGGCGGCTGCGCGGTCGCCAACACGCTCGTGGCCGTCGAGGCCGGAGCCACGCAGGTCCAGGGCACGATCAACGGCATCGGCGAGCGCACCGGCAACGCGAACCTCGTCACGATCATCGCCGACCTGCAGCTGAAGATGGGGATCGAGGTCCTGACCTCCGAGCAGCTCGCGCTGCTCACGCCGACAGCGCACTTCGTCGACGAGCTGCTCAACCGCAGCCCGGACCCGGCGCAGCCGTACGTCGGCAAGCACGCCTTCGCGCACAAGGCCGGGCTGCACGCCGCGGGCATCCGCGCGGACGCCGCGACCTTCGAGCACATCGATCCCGCCAGCGTGGGCAACCGCCGCGACGTCCTCGTCTCCGAGCTCTCGGGCCGCGGCACGGTCGTCGAGAAGGCGCAGGCGGCGGGCATCGACGTCGACGGGCCGACGGGCGCGCGGATCGTCGAGCGCGTGAAGCAGCTCGAGCACCTCGGGTACCAGTTCGAGGCGGCCGACGGCTCGTTCGAGCTGCTCATGCGCAAGGAGACCGGCGAGTACGAGCCCCTCTTCCAGCTGGAGAGCTGGCGCGTGATCGTCGAGCAGCGCGCGGAGGGCAAGGTCGAGACGGAGGCCACGATCCGCATCTGGATCGACGGCGAGCGCTACGTGCGCACCGCGGAGGGCAACGGCCCGGTCAACGCGCTCGACAGCGCGTTGCGCAGTGCGATCTGCGAGATCCATCCGCACCTGACCGAGATCGAGCTCGTGAACTACAAGGTGCGCATCCTGGACGAGAGCCATGGCACCGGCGCGATCACGCGCGTGCTGATCGACGCCTCGGACGGCTCGGACGTGTGGGGCACCATCGGTGTCGGCGAGAACGTCATCGCGGCCTCGTGGCAGGCGCTCGTCGACTCGCTCGAGTTCCGCGAGCAGGGCCTGCGGCGCGAGCGCGCGGCCGCGGCGCGCAGCGAGTCCGCCGGCGCGCAGTGAGCGTCGACGAGGAGATCCCGCTCGCGCGGCCCGTCCTGGGCGAGGCCGAGGAGGCCGGCGTCATCGAGGTGCTGCGCTCCGGTCAGCTCTCGCTGGGCCCACGCGTGCCGGCGTTCGAGCAGGCATTCGCGCAGCGCATCGGCGTCCCGCACGCCAGCGCCGTCTCGAGCGGGACGACCGGCCTTCACCTGTGCCTGCGGGCCGTGGGGGTGAGCGACGGCGACGAGGTCGTCACGAGCCCGTTCTCGTTCGTGGCCAGCGCGAACGTCTGCCTCTACGAGCGCGCCCGGCCGGTCTTCGCGGACATCGACCCGGTGACGCTGAACCTCGACCCGGCGGCGGCTGCCGCCGCCGTCGGCGAGCGCACCGCGGCGCTGCTGCCCGTCCACATCTTCGGCTTCCCGGCCGACATCCCGGCCTTCGAGGGGATCGGCCTGCCGATCGTCGAGGACGCCTGCGAGGCGCTCGGCGCCGTCCACGCGGACGGGACGCCGGTCGGCGGCCGCGGCAACCCGGCGGTGTTCGGGTTCTACGCCAACAAGCAGCTGACCACGGGCGAGGGCGGCATGATCACGCTCGCCGACGGCGCCATGAAGGAGCGGATCGACTCCGAGCGCAACCAGGGCCGCGCCCCGGACATGGGCTGGCTCGACCACGATCGCCTGGGCTTCAACTACCGCCTCAGCGACATCGCCGCGGCGATCGGGCTCGCGCAGCTCGACCGGCTCGACGGCATGCTCGCCGGGCGCGCACGTGTGGCCGCGCGCTACCGCGAGGCGCTCACCGGGATCGAGGGCCTGGGCCTGCCGTGCGAGGATCGCGGCGGCGACCGGCGCGGCTGGTTCGTCTTCGTCGTGCAGGTGCCGCGGGAACTGCGTCGCGACGACGTCATCCGCGGGCTGCGCGCCCACGGCGTCCAGAGCAAGCCCTACCTGCCCGCGATCCACCTGATGAGCTTCTACCGCGAGCGATTCGGGCATCGCGAGGGCGAATTCCCGGTCTGCGAGGACGTCGCGGCGCGCTCGGTCGCCCTCCCGTTCTTCCCGGAGATGACCGACGGGCAGGTCGAGCGCGTGGCCGGCGCGCTGCGCACGGTGCTCGAACCGGCGCGGACGTAGACTGCGCCGCCGATGTCGCGCTTCGCCGAGCCCCAGGACCCCGACTTCGCCTCGATCAACCGGTCGCTGGACGTCGACCGGCGCCTGTGGCCCTACGACGTCGCGCAGTCGCGCGCGCACGCCCGCATGCTCGCGGCGCGCGGCATCATCGGCGAGGACGACCGTGACGCGCTGCTCACGGGCCTCGACGCCGTCGAGGACGAGCTGCGCGGCGGCACGTTCCCGTTCCGCGAGGACGACGAGGACATCCACATGGCGGTCGAGCGCCGCCTGACCGAGCTCGCCGGCCCGGTCGGCGGGAAGCTGCACACGGCGCGCTCGCGCAACGACCAGGTGGCGACCGACGTCGCGCTGTTCACGCGCGCGGCGGCGCAGGAGGCGGTCGAGCGTGTCGAGGCCCTGATGGCGGCGCTGATCGACGCCGCCGAGGCGCACCTGGACTGGCCGCTGCCGGGGTACACGCACCTGCAGCGCGCACAGCCCGTGTATCTCGGGCACCACCTGCTCGCCTACGTCTGGATGCTCGCCCGCGACCGCGACCGGCTGCGGTTCGTGGAGGGCCAGGTCGCGAACCTCCCGCTCGGCGCGGGGGCTCTGGCGGGCGTGAACTTCGATACCGACCGCGGCATGGTCGCCGCGGAGCTCGGGTTCGCGGGCGTGGCGCCGAACTCGCTGGACGCCGTCAGCAACCGCGACTTCGTCCTGGACTTCCTGAGCGCGGCGGCGACCTGCGCGACGCACCTCTCGCGGCTGGGTGCCGAGCTCGTGCTGTGGTCGAGCGAGGAGTTCGGCTTCGTCGTCCTGGCCGACGCCTGGACGAGCGGCTCGTCGATCATGCCGCAGAAGAAGAACCCCGATGCGGCCGAGCTGCTGCGCGCGAAGGCGCCGCGCGTCGTCGGCCATCTGAGTGCGCTCCACGGCGTCATGCACGCGCTCCCGCTGACCTACAACAAGGACATGCAGGAGGACAAGGAGCACCTCTTCGACACGGTCGACACGTTGCGCCTGAGCCTCGCCGCCGCGGCCGGGATGGTCCGCGGGGCGCGCTTCCAGCGCGAGCGGATGGCGGCCGCCGCCTCCGACGAGCTGATCGCGGCGACCGACCTCGCCGACCTGCTGGTCAAGCGCGGCGTCCCGTTCCGCGAGTGCCACGGGATCGTCGCCGGACTCGTGCGCGACGCCGTCGAGAGCGGCCGCAGGCTCTCGGACTTCACCCTGCCGGAGCTTCAGGCGCACTCCGAGCACCTCGACGCCGAGACCTATG
>JADGPM010000159.1 GCA_017882425.1 Solirubrobacteraceae bacterium | reverse complement strand
GTGAGGTCCTCGGCGTCGTGGTGGTTGCCCACCCGGTAGTACGAGTACGAGTAGACGTCGCGCAGATGCGCCTTGTAGAGCTCCGAGAAGCGCCGGTCGAGCTCGTCCTTGTCCACGCATCGGAGCCTACGCCACCCGTGTCCCGACGATGCGCCTCGGCGCCGTCACGTGCTCGGCGAAGCTGCGCGCGCTCTCGCGCCCCTCGACGACGTCGAGCAGCGCCCGCGTGGCCGGGGCGCGCACGCCGCGGGCCTGGAGCGCGGCCGCCAGCAGCGGGAGCGCGTCGAGCGCCTCGGCGACCTGGCCGAGCGCGGGCCGGATCTCGTCCGACGGCACGCCGCGGGCGAGCAGCTCGCCCGCGCGGCGGTTGCGCCCGCCTGCCGCGACGACCGAGGCGACGAGGTCGCCGGCACCTGCGAGGCCCGCGAACGTCTGCGGCTGCGCGCCGAGCGCGCTCGCATAGGCCGCGACCTCCGAGAAGACCTTCCCGGCCGCGGCGCCGGAGGCGTTCGGCCCCAGGACGGCGGCGGTCGTCGCCGCCAGGACCGCGGCGTTCTTGGCGACGCCGGCGAGGTCGACGCCGACGACGTCGGGGGTCGTCTGCACGTCGAAGCCGGCGTCGGCGAGCGCATGGCGCACCTGGGCGACGAACTCGCGGTCGGCGGAGGCCACGATGAGCGAGGCGCCGTGCTCCAGCGCGTCGGCGGCGTGCGCCGGTCCGCCGAGGCACGCGACGGCGCGGCCGCCCGCGCGGGCGGTGCAGTAGGCGGTGGGAAGCTCGCCGCTCGGCGGGACGAGCCCCTTGGAGAGGACGAGCAGCCCGGTGCGCGGACCGAGCCGGTCGGCGACCTGGCCCATGGCGGCGGGCAGGTCGGCCGTTGGCACTGCCAGGCAGACGAGGTCGGCGGCCGCGAGGTCCAGCTCGGCGGCACGGACGACGGAGACCGCATCGGGGAGCACCACGTCCGGCAGGTAGCGCGTGTTGCTGCGCGCGGCGGCGACGGCCTGGGCCTGCGCGGCCGTGCGGCAGCCCAGCTCGACGTGCAGTCCGGCGCGCGCGAGGGTGACGGCGAGGCTCGTGCCCCAGGATCCGGCACCGACGACCGCCGCGCGGCGCAGCGGCGGCGTGCCGCCCAGCCATTCCCACTGCAGCTCGACGCAGGGCCAGATGCGGTCGGTGACGCCCTTGGCGAGGGCCGGTGAGGGACGGTCGACCTGCGGGAAGCGCAGCGGCTGCCCGGCGCGCATGCGGATCTTGCGCGGGTAGATCCTCCAGCCGCGGCGCACGTCGGCGGTGCCCGCGACGGCCACGGGGACGACGACCGCGCCCGTCTCGAGCGCCAGGCGCCCAACGCCGCGGCGCGGATGGCCGAGCGGGCCGGGGCGCACCCGCGTGCCCTCGGGGAAGATCATCACGGCGTCGCCGCGCTCGAGGATCCGCCGCGCCGTCGCCATCGAGTCGTCGTCGCCGGTCCCGCGGTCGATCGGGAACGCGCCGAGCGCGTTGAGGAACCACGCCTGCAGACGCCCGTAGCGCCCGGGCTTCTCGAACAGCTCCTTCTTGGCGACGAAGTAGATCGGGCGGTTCACGAACGCCGAGATCACGAACGGATCGAGGAACGAGCGATGATTGGCGGCGAAGATCGTCGGGCCGGTCTTCGGCACGTGCTCGCGGCCGATGCGGTCCAGGCGCCAGTACGTCAGGAAGAACGGCAGGAAGAGCAGGCGCACGAGGCCCAGGACGAACGGGTTGACCCCGCGCTCGCCGGCCCGGCGCAGCAGCTCCTCGCGCTCCATGCGTGGGATACCGATTTGCGCGCCGGGTGTTACACGCTGCCAGGAGTAGCATGCCGTCGATGCCATTCGATCGAGCGCGGACGCTGCGCGGAGCCCTCGCCGGCGCGGTCGCCGCCGCGGTCTGGGCGGTGCAGCAGCCGCTGGACGTGCGCGTCTTCGGCGTCGCCTACGACGACACAGAGCTGCTCGGCAAGGCCCTCACGCGCCGCGCCGCCTGGCCGGTCGTCGGCGCCGCCGTGCACCTGGCCAACGGCGCTGCCTTCGGCGCCGTCTACGCCAACGTCGCACCGCGTGTCCCGCTGCCCTCGTGGTCGCGCGGGCCCGCCGCGGCGATGGCCGAGCACCTGGCGACCTGGCCGCTGGTCGGGCTGGCTGACCGCTTCCACCCCGCGCGCGCCGACATGCCCAGGCTCGCCGGCAGCCCGGCGGCCTTCGCGCAGGCGACGTGGCGGCACCTCCTCTTCGGGGTCGTCCTCGGCGAGCTCGAGCGGCGCCTGAACCCGCCGCAGGACGAAGAGGTGCCGACCTACGAGCACGTCGTCTCCCAGAACGGCCACGGCAACATCGAGCACGCCGCGGGCATCGCCTACCCGGCGTAGGCGGTCCCGCCGGCGCCCGGAACGTGCAGGCCGGGACGCTGCGGCAAACCACGGACCACAGACGTCCAGTACCTGTGCGAAGCTGCGCCCGTGCCCGAGGAGCCGACGATCACCATCGTCCTCGCCGACGACCATGCCGTCGTGCGGTCGGGCCTGCGCCTGGTGCTGGAGCACGCCGAGGGCCTGGAGGTCGTCTCGGAGGCCGGCGACGCCGAGAGTGCGGTGCGCACGGTCAACGGGCACAAGCCCGACATCCTGGTGCTCGACCTGAACATGCCGGGCCCGCTGAGCTCCTTCGACGCCATCCCGCGCATCGCCGAGGTCTCCCCCGACACGCGCATCGTCGTCCTCACGATGCAGGAGGACCCCGAGTTCGCCCGCCAGGCCCTGCGCGCGGGCGCGGCCGGCTACCTGCTGAAGGAGTGCGCGGACGCCGAGCTCGTGGAAGCCGTGCGTCGCGTCGCCGCCGGTGCGACATATCTGCACCCGGGCATCGGCGCGGCGCTCGCCTCGACGCCGGAGCCCAGTGGCCCCCCGGACGACCTGACCGAGCGCGAGGCCGAGGTCCTGCGGCTGATCGCCCTCGGGCACACGAACGCGGAGATCGCGGCGATGCTGTTCCTGTCCGTACGCACGGTCGAGTCCCATCGCGCGCACATCCAGCAGAAGCTCGGGCGCTCCACACGCGCCGAGCTCGTGCGATACGCGCTCGACCACGATCTCGTGGCCGATGCCTGATCAGCGCAGCGGGAGCGTGGCGCGCACGGTCGTGCCCGACGGCTGCGCCGCGGTGACCTCGAGCTCGCCCCCCGCCAGCTCGACGCGCTCGCGGATGCCCTGCAGCCCGTACCCGTAGACGGCCGTCGCCGGGTCGAAGCCCGAGCCGTCGTCGCTGACCGCGATCGACAGCGCGTGGCCGTCGGAGCGCACGCTCACGTCGACGCGCTCGGCGCCGGCGTGGCGCGCCGCATTCGTGAGCGACTCCTGCACGATCCGGTAGACGGTCGTCTGGAGCTCGGAGCTCAACTGCACCTCGCCGAGCGCGACGTCGGTGCGCACGTCCAGCCCGCTGGCGACCGTGGTGCGCTGGGCCAGGGAGCTGAGCGCGGGCGCCAGGCCCAGCTGGTCGAGTGCCGCCGGGCGCAGCTCGGCGATGATCCCGCGCAGCGAGGCGATGTCGCTGCCGAGCTGCTCGCCGGCCGACGCGACCGCGTCGCGCACGGCCGCCAGATCCTCCAGGCGGGCTGCCCCGGAGAGCAGGACCTTCAGCGCGCCGAGTGCCTGGAGGGTCTCGTCGTGCAGCTCGCGCGCCCAGCGCCGGCGCTCGTCCTCGGCCGCCGCGATCGAGCGGCGCAGCCGGTCCTCCTGCACGGTCCTGGCCGTCGCGACCGCCGTCGCCGACTGGTCGGCGAAGGACTCGAGCAGCAGCTCGTCCTCGGCGGTGAAGCGCCGCACCGGGCCCAGGCGCTCGAAGGCGATCAGCGCGCCGAGCGCGTCCCCGCGATAGACGAGCGGGACGATCAGGGCGGTGTGGACGTCGTCGACCCCGAGCTCGGCCGGGGGGATTCGCATCTCGCCGGCGACGTCGGCGATCCGGCGCGAGCGGAGCTCGCGCATCACCTGGCCGGTGGTCGACCCTTCGAGCGGCAGGTGCGGGCTCTCGGAGAGCGTGATCTCGCCGGCCGCCGCGCGCGCCACGAGGCGATCGCCCTCGCGCAGCATGATCAGCACGTCGCGCGCGCCGACGAGCGCCCGTGCGCGCTTGGTGACGAGCTCCAGGACGCGGTCGAGCTCCGTCTCGCCGCCGACCGCGCGGGCGATCGCCGCCGTCGCCTCGAGTCCGCGGACCGCGCGCTGGAGCTCGTCGCGCCGGGTGACGGCCTCCTCGTACAGGCGCGCGTTCTGGACCGCGACGCCGGCCCACTCGGAGAGCACGATCGCCGTCTCCTCGTCGACGTCGCTGAACGGCGCCCCGTCGTCCTTCTCGGTCAGGTAGAGGTTGCCCCAGGCGTGGCCGCGGATCATGATCGGCACGCCAAGGAACGTGCGCATGTCCGGATGGCCCGGCGGGAAGCCGTAGCTGCGCGGATGTGCGGACGCGTCCTCGAGCCGCAGCGGACGGGGCTCGTCGATCAGCAGGCCGAGGATGCCGTGGCCGCTCGGCAGGTCGCCGATCGCGCGGCGCGTCTCATCGTCGACACCGCTCGTCAGGAACTGGCGCAGGTGCCGGCGATCCTCGTCGAGCACTCCGACTGCGGCGTAGCGCGCGCCGGTCAGGTCACGAGCAGCCACGAGGACGAGATCCAGGACGGCGTCGAGGTCCAGCTCGGAGGTCAGGGAGCGGCCGAACGCGATCAGCCGCGCCATCCGCTCGTCGTCGAGTCTCGTCGGGACCTCCATCGAAGCGCCACACTACCCGCCGGGCGGGGCTCACACGGTGGGCACGAGGACCTGCGCGAGTGGCGGTTCGGCGACGCGCACCCGCGCGTCGACCGTCAACGTCCCCGAGGGCGAGACGATCACCGGGTTGAGATCGAGCTCGGCGATCGCCGGCTGGGCCGCGGCGAGCGCGGCGATCCGCACGATCAGGTCCTCGACACCCGGGATGTCGCCGCCGGGGGCCCCCCGGTAGCCCTCCAGCAACGGGAACGTCCGCAGGCGGCGCAGCATCGCCCCGGCCTCGGCGCGTGCGAGCGGCGCCAGCTGCACCTGGACGTCGCCGACGAGCTCCGCGGTCGCGCCGCCCGCGGCGACGGCGACCACCGGGCCGAACAGCGGGTCCCCGACGGCGCCGACGAGCAGCTCGATGCCGGGGGCGGCCATCTCCTGGACGAGGAAGCGCCGCGCCCCGAGCGTCGCCTCGAGCTCGCGCGCGGCGGCGAGCACGGCCGCGGCACCCTCGAGGCTCAGCCGCACTGCGCCCGCCTCGCGCTTGTGGACGACTCCCGGGAGCAGCGCCTTCAGCGCGACCGCGCAGTCCAGCCGCGCGGCCGCCTCGGCGGCCGCGGCGGGCGTCGTCGCGATCTCCGCACGGGCCAGCCGCACACCGTAGGCCTCGAGGACCTCCTCCAGCGCATCGTGGCCCAGCCAGCCCGGCCCGTCGGCGAGCGCTGCGGCCAGCGCGGCGGACGCGCGCTCGTCGTCGACGCCCTCAGGGGTCCACGCGGGCGGCGGGGGATTGCGGACCCGCTCGGCATGCCGCGCGACGTGCCCGAGCGCCCGCGCCGCATGCTCGGGGGTCGCGTACACGGGCACGGCCACGTCGTCCGGCGCCTCGCCGGCCGGCATCGACACGAGCAGCACGGGCACGCCGCGGGCGGCGAGCGACCGTGCGGCGCGCGCGACCGCGCGCAGCACCGGGTCGCGCCGGCGGCCGACGAACGGGGCGATGTAGATCGCGATCACCGCGTCCACGGCCGGATCGCGGCCCACCACCCGGACGGCGCGCGCCATGTCGCGCGGGGACGCGGCCACGAGGGCATCGACCGGATTCCCGACCGCCGCGCTGTCGGACAGCACGGTGCGCAGGGCGGCATCCGTCTCCGGGCTCAGCGGTTCGACGCGCAGCCCGGCCGCGACGCACGCGTCGGCGCATGCCACGCCGGGCCCGCCCGCGTTGGTCACGATCCCCACCCGCGAGCCGCCGGGCAGCGGGCCGCGGGCGAGCGCGGTGGCGACGTCGAGCTGCTCGTCGAGCGTGCGGGCGCGGATCACCCCCGCGTGCGCGAACAGCGCGTCGACGGTCGACTCGGACGCGCCGACGAGCGCGCCCGTGTGCGAGGAGGCCGCGCGCCTGCCGGCCGCCGAGCGCCCGGACTTGACCACGATGATCGGCTTGTGGGCGCTGATCCGGCGGGCGATCTGGCCGAACCGCCGCGGATTCCCGAGCGACTCCAGGTAGAGCAGCACGGCGTCGGTCTGCGGGTCGTGCTCCCAGTAGCGCAGCAGGTCGTTGCCCGAGATGTCGGCCTTGTCGCCGAGCGAGACGAACGCGGACAGGCCGAGCCCGCTGCGTGCGGTCAGCTCGAGCGCGGCGATCCCGAAGGCGCCGCTCTGAGAGGCGTAGGCGAGCCGCCCCGGCGCCCCCGGCCGGTGCGGGGCGAACGTCGCGTCGAGGCGCACCGCAGGGTCGCTGTTGATCACGCCCAGGCAGTTCGGCCCGACGAGCCGCATGCCCGCGCGCCGGCAGACGTCGAGCAGCTCCGCCTGACGCGCGCGGCCCTCCTCCCCGTTCTCGGCGAACCCCTCGGAGAGCACGACGAGCGCGCGCACGTCCTTCTCGGCGCACTCGCGCGCGACGTCGGCGACCCTGGGCGCGGGGACGGCGATGATCGCGAGCTCGACGGGGCCCGGGATGGCGCCGACCGAGCGGTACGCGCGGTGCCCCGCGACGGTCAGGTGGCGCGTCGTGACCGGGTAGAGCCGGCCCGTGAAGCCGCCGCGCGCCAGGTTGCGCACGACGGCGCCGCCCGGGCTTCCCGGCCGCGCGGACCCGCCGATCACCGCGACCGACGCGGGCGCCAGCACGTGCCCGACGGCCGCCACCGCCGCGGCGTCGTCGCGCCGGGCGAAGCGCCGCAGCGCCTCCTCGCCGGGCTGGGCGGGCATCTCGACCTCCAGGACGCCGCGCGCCGGGCGGATCGACGGCGCGAACCCCGACGCTCGGAAGAGGTCGAGCATCTTGCGGTTGGACGGGTGGACGATCGCGCTGAAGACGCTGACGCCCTCGTCTGCGGCGAGCTCTGCCAGCCGCCCGAGCAGCAGCGTTCCCATGCCCTGGCCGTGATGCTCGTCGGCCACGGCGAAGGCGATCTCGGCGCTTCCGTCCCCGGCGGGCACGAAGCAGGCGTGCGCCACGATCCGCGGGGGCGCCCCGGTGACCGCGACGACGCCGGTGCCGCTCTTGGCGAGGATCGCCGCGGTCTGCTGCCCGTCGGTCTGGCCGAGGAAGCGCAGCCAGCGCGACTGCGGGGCCATCGCATCGAAGAGCTCGCCGAGCGCCTGTGCATCCGAGCGACGCATCGTCCGCAGGGCGACGGTCGACCCGTCGCGCAGGGCGACGTCCTCCCCGCGCACGCTCAGGAGCCCCAGTCGCCCGTGATCAGGGTGCGCAGCACGGCCTGCTCGACCGGAAGCCGGTTGTGGGCCTGCTGGATGGCGAGGGAGCGCGGGCCGTCGAGGACCTCCGCCGTCACCTCCTCACCGCGCCCGGCGGGCAGGCAGTGCAGGAAGACCGCCGCGGGGGATGCCGCGTGCATGAGTGCGCGATCGACCCGGTAGGGCGCGAGCTCCGCCGCATCATGCGAGGGCCAGGCGGTCGTGTAGACGGCGTCGGCGCCCGCGACGGCCTCACGCGGATCGTTCATCAGCTCGACGCGCTCGCCGAAGCGCATCGCCTCGGCCCGGGCGCGCGTCACGACGGCCGCGTCGGGCTCGGCGTCCGGCGGGGTGGCGACGGCGATGCCGATCCCGCTGATCGCGCACGCCTCGATCAGCGAGTTGGCGACGTTGCTCGCATGGCCGACGAAGGCCATCCGCAGGCCGTCGAGGCGGCCGAAGCGCTCACGCAGCGTCAACAGGTCCGCGAGCGACTGGCACGGATGGTGCAGGTCGGTGAGCGCGTTGATCACGGGGATGCTCGACGCCGCCGCATAGGCCTCGACCGCGGCGTGCTCGTCGGTGCGCACGGCGATCGCCGCACAATACCCCGAGAGGACGCGCGCCATGTCGGCGATCGACGCGTGCGGGCCCGGTGGCCGGCCCTCGAGCGGGGTTCGCAGCGGCAGCCCGCCGAGCCGGTGGATGGCCGCCTCGAACGACATGTCCGCCGGTTCGGGCCGCCCGGCGAAGGCGCAGGCGACGGTTCGCGCGGACAGCGTTTCCGACCACTCTGCGGGCGCGGCCTTCATCGCCGCCGCGAGTCGCAGCAGGTGCCGCATCCCACGCGCGTCCAGATCCGCCGGGCGCAGGAAGTCCCTCGTGGTGGTCGGATTGCGCATCCTCCTGCGATGCTCGCCGGGCGCGGCGTGGGATCCATCGGGGTCGAGCACGCCCGCGCATGCGGGCGGACTACGGATGCGACAGGACAGGGGTGGGCTTACGGTCCGGGCATGTTCCGCAAGATCGTCCTTGCCGCTCGCGGTGACGACGCACATTCGCGCGATGGCCTCGCGCTCGCGGCCTCGCTCGCGAGCGAGGCGACCGAGCTCGTCATCGCCGGCATCTGGATCTCGCCGCTCGGCGCGGGCGACGCCCTCTACGCCAACGCCGTCGAGGGCCAGCTCGAGCGTGAGCTCGAGCGCCTGCGCGCCGCGGCGCCGAACGGCCTGTTCACGCGCGTCCACGTCGCGGGCTCGACCTCGCCGGCGCGCGGGCTGCACCATCTGCTCGAGCACGAGCATGCAGACCTGCTCGTGCTCGGCCCCGCCGGGAGGGACGACGACGCGCACGCCGCCGGCCCGGACCTCGCGCTGGGCCTGCTGCACGACTGCCCGTGCGCGGTCGCGGTCGCGCCGAACGGCCACTGCGCGCTCCCGCCGCGCGCCCCGGCGCGCATCCTCGTCGGGTGGGACGGCTCGCAGGAGGCCGCCCAGGCGCTCGAGGCAGCGGTGCAGATCGCCGAGCACGGCGCCGGCGAGATCCGGATCGTCGACGTCGTCGAGCACCCGTTCACGGTCACCACGATGCCCTGGGCGGGCGCCGCGGAGACCGATCCCGGCTGGATCCGCGAGCTCGTCGATGCCGCCGAGCGCTCCGCCCACGACGGAGCGCGCCGCGTGGGGGGCCGCGTCCCCGTGAGCGTCGAGGTCGTCCAGGGCTCGCCGGGCGAGGAGCTCGCCCGGCTCGCCGCCGAGGCCGACCTCGTGGTCACCGGCTCGCGCCGCTTCGGCTCGCTCAGGCGCCTGGTCCTCGGCAGCACCTCGGCGCTCGTGCTGCGCCGTGCGAGCACGCCGGTTCTCGTCCTTCCCCGCGGGGCCATGGTCCCCGAGGCCGTCCACAGCTGAAGCCCATGACGCCAGACCACCCCGTCCTGGCCGCATTCGACGGCCACGCCTTCTCCGCGCTGCGGCTCGCCCAGCAGTTCAGCAGGCTGCTCGAGCAGCCGCTCCACGTCGCGACGGCCTACCGCGAGGAGCCTCTGGCGGTCACGAGCGGCCCGGAGGCCGGGTGGGCGAGCGACCAGCGGCGCGGGGTCGCCGAGCGCCGCATGGAGCGCGCCATCGAGTGGGGCCCGGACGGGCCGGCCGGGGAGCACAGCGTCATCGCGGCCGAGCGCATCGCCGACGGCCTGCTCGACCTCGCCGCAGAGCTCGGCGCCTCGGTCATGGTCCTGGGCCCCGACCAGCGCGGCGAGGTGACCCGCGAGGTGCTGCGCCGCGCGACCTGCCCGGTCGCGGTGGGGCCGGCCGAGGCACTGCTCGTCGCCGAGCGCCCGCGCGTCGTCGGCGTCGCCTTCGACGGGTCGTCGGCCGGCAGGCTCGCGCTGCTTGCGGCCGGGCGACTCGCCGACCGCGCCTGCGCCCGCTTCGAGGCCGTCGTCGTCGCCGACGACGACGGCACCGCGTACGACATGGCGCACAGCGCGGAGCTCACGGCCGAGAGCGAGGTGCTGACCCCGCACGTCGTGCGCCGGCAGGGCGACCCCGCGGCGGAGCTGCGCCGGGCGTGCGAGGGACTCGACGTGCTCGTCTGCGGCGCACACGGACGCTGGCCGTTCCTCGAGCGCGACATCGGCAACGTCGTCAGCCGGCTCATCGACGATCCGGTCTGCCCGATGCTCGTCATCCCGGAGCACGCGCACCCCGACCGCACCGCGGCACTCGGGCTCGCGGGCGCCGGCGACACGCACGCCGAGGACTAACTGTCGGCGCCGACCTTCGCGAGGCGCATCAGCGCTTGCGGCGCGCCATCGCGACGCGGCGCATGTAGAGGGCGCGCTCCTCTGCTCCGAGGTCCTCGGCGGCGAGGTACGCAGCGAGCCAGCGCGAGGCGATCTTGGCCGGTGGCCACCAGAGCGGTTCGGCGGAGATCGCCGGCGGCTCGCCGCCCCCGAGGTCGGCCCGCATGTAGCGCGCGCCGTCACGCGTGCGCAGCAGCCCCCGCAGCACCGGGCGGAACGGCTCCGGCTGCTCTTCGGAGCCGCCGAGCGTGGCGGCGATGTGCTGCGCGGCGGCGTCCGCCTGCTGGGCGGCGATCCCGCCCTGCTTGATCCAGAACGACGTCCCGTCCCCGGCGGCGTAGAGCCCGTCGAACCCCGGGACGCGGCCATGCTGATCGGCAGGGATCCAGCCGGCCTGGTCGTACGGCATCCCCGGGATCCGCGGACCGGAGAGCTGCGGCAGCGCGACGATCCGGTCGGCCTCGTCCCATGCGCCCGACGGCAGCATGCTGTAGGTCGTGTTGCTCATCGGCTGCGCGGTCGCGCCCGCGTGCAGCCGCACGCCGGCGTCCTCGAGGACCTGCGCGACCTCGGCCGCGGCCTCGTGGCCGAAGATCCCCAGCGGCTCCGCCTCGGGCGTGATGAGCGTGATCTCGGGCTCGCCGTTCTGCCGCATCCACGTCACGGTGCGCAGCGCCAGCTCATAGGCGGGGAGCGTCCAGCTGACGCCCGCGGGCACGATGATCGCCACGCTCCGCGCAAAGCCCGCGCGGTTGTCCGCCAGGACCTCGTCGAACTCCTCCGGGTCGAGCAGCCGGTCGAATGTCACGCCGTACTCGAAGGCCGGGTGGGACGCGGCGCCGGTGGCCATCACCAGCGCGTCGTACGCCAGCTCGGTGCCGCCGCCCAGCAGCACGCGACGTGCATCGGTGTCGACGCGGCTGAGCGAGTCGCACACGAACTGCGCGCCCGCGCCGCGCGCGAGGTCGTCGAGCGCGTAGCGCCGCGCGGATCCCATCCCGAAGGGCTCGTCGATGTCGAGCGGCCGGTAGTGGAAGTCGGCGACGCGGCTGACGAGCGTGATGTCGAGCCGCACGCGGGCCAGCGCGCTGAGCGCGAGCAGCGCCTCGGCTCCGGCGACGCCGCCGCCGACGATGACGATGTGTGGATCGCCGCTCGCGTTGGGCATGCCCGGAGCGTCCTCGACTCGGGGTGGGAACGGCATCGGGGAACTCGTGCAGCGGGCTGCGGGAAACCCGCAGGCGCCGGCGTACCATGGGGATCATGTGCCGCAACATCCGTCCCCTCTACAACTTCGAGCCGCCGGCGAGCGCCGAGGAGGTCCACGACGCCGCGCTCCAGTACGTGCGCAAGGTCAGCGGCTTCACGAAGCCGTCACAGGCGAACACCGAGGCGTTCGACCGCGCCGTCGAGGCGGTCGCCGCCGCGACGATGCACCTCATGGGCGAGCTCGTCACCGCGGCGCCGCCGAAGGATCGCGAGGTCGAGGCCGACAAGGCCCGCGCCCGCAGCGCCGCCCGCTTCGCCGCCTGAAACGTCCCTCCGGGCCTTGCCCTGACGCGGCCGGACGCGTACCGTCCGCGCAGATCGTCGTGCCTCCCATCTCACGCGGATTCCACGGGCGTCGCAGCGAGGTCGATCCCGCACGCGTCCCGCCCGGTCAGTACGTCACGCCCGACTTCCCCGTCCTGTCGGCGGGGCCGACCCCGCGCACGCCACTCGACCGGTGGAGCCTGCAGATCGACGGCGCCGTCGACGCCGCGCTGCGCTGGTCCTGGGCGGAGTTCCGGGCGCTGCCCACCGAGCCCGTGACGGTCGACATCCACTGCGTCACGAAGTGGTCCAAGCTCGACACCTCGTGGTCCGGGGTCTCGCTCGACACGCTGCTCGACGGCGTGGACACCGAGGCCGAGCACGTGACCGCCTGGTCCGACGGCGGCTACACGACGAACATGCCGCTCGAGGACCTGACCGGCGGCCGCGCCTGGGTCGTCCACGAGTACGACGGCCAGCCGCTGGAGCCCGAGCACGGCGGTCCCGCGCGGCTCCTCGTGCCGCATCTGTACTTCTGGAAGAGCGCGAAGTGGCTGCGCGGCCTGACGTTGACGATCGCCGACGAGCCGGGGTTCTGGGAGGCGGCCGGGTATCACAACTACGGGGACCCGTGGCGCGAGCAGCGCTACTGGAACGACTGAGCCGCGGCCCGCGCGTCGTCTGGCGCACCGCCACGGTGCGCGAGGTCGTGACGGAGTCGCGTACCGCACGGACGCTCGCCCTCGACGTGCCCGGCTGGCCGGGGCATCGCGCCGGCCAGCACCTCGACCTGCGCCTGACCGCCGAGGACGGCTACCAGGCCCAGCGCTCCTACTCGATCGCCTCGGCGCCCGAGCTGGAGTGGCTGGAGATCACGGTCGAGGTCGTGGAGGACGGCGAGGTCTCGCCCTATCTCACGGCGGAGGTCGAGCCCGGGGACCAGTTCGAGGTCCGGGGGCCGGTCGGCGGGCACTTCACGTGGTCGGCGGACGAGGGCGGGCCGCTGCTGCTCGTCGCGGGCGGCTCGGGGCTCGCTCCGCTGATGGCCATGCTGCGCCACCGCGCCGCGCGCGGCAGCGACGCCGCGGTGCACGTCCTCGTCTCCGCCCGCGGCCCCGAGGACGCCCTGTACGCCGCGGAGGTGGCCGGCCTGGAGCCGGCCGACGGGCTCGAGGTCACGTGGACCTACACCCGCACCGCGCCCGACGGCTGGACCGGCGCTCGCGGGCGCGTCGACGCGCCGATGCTGGAGGCCGCCGGGTTCACCGACCGCGCCGCGGTGCGCTGCTTCGTCTGCGGGCCGACCCCGTTCGTCGAGCACGTCCTCGACCTGCTGGTCGCAGGCGGCTACGCCGCGTCGCAGATCCACGCCGAGCGCTTCGGCCCGACGGGGACGTGAGATGAGCGACCTGCACCTCGACGGCAACGGCGTCGCCTGGCTGCTGGACCAGATCACCGGCGCGGAGGCGACGACGACGCTGCGCACGTGCCAGGCCTGCGGCGATCGCCGGCCGCTCGGCGACCACCGCGCCTACATGGGCGCCGGCGTCGTCCTGCGCTGCCCGAGCTGCGAGACGGTGGCCGTCTGCATCGGGGTCCAGGACGACCACCTGACGGTCCGCTGGCACGGGACGCTGCGCGTCGAGCTCGTCCCGGCGGACGGCGCCCCGGCCTGAGCCCCCGCAGGGCGGTGAGCCGGGCGGCGGCCGGTCGCACGGCGCAGCGGGACGTGTCACGCGATCCACGGCGGCGTCGCACGCGGGGCGTCCTCACCCGGGCCCCCTGCCCACCGGCCCGGCGCGCGCCGCGGGAGCGTCCGTCACCATCAGGTGCGTGCCGTTCCACCGCATCCGGCCGCGCGCCCCTCACGCGCGGCGACGGGGCGCGCTCGCGCTGGCCCTGATCGCCGCCGCCGTCGCCCCCGCGGCCCTCGCCGCGCCCGCGTCCGCCGACTGCCCCGGCGCGAGTGCGGGATCCTGTCCGTACACGGCCGTCACGCAGGTCGGGCAGGTCGGCGGGGTGCTGCGGTTCCCGCAGGCCGTCGCGGTCGGCGGAGACGGCGCGGTCTACGTCGGCGACCAGTCCTCACACGTCGTGCACGTCTTCAACGCCGACGGCTCGCTGCGCGGGACGATCGGCGTCCCGGGCACGCAGCCGGGCCAGATCAGCTCGGTCGGGTCGGTCGCGGTCGGCGCCGACGGGCTGTTCGTCGCCGAGGGCGCCACCAACCGGGTGCTGCGCTTCGACACCGCGGGCACGGCGCTCGGCAGCTTCGGCGGCAGCGGCGACGCCCCGGGGCGTTTCCGCTTCGGTGCGGGCGGCGGCAACGACGCGGCCGCGGGCGGCGGCCTCGCGCTCGCCGGCGGGTTCGTCTACGTCGTCGACACCGGCAACGACCGCGTGCAGCGCCTGCTCCCGAACGGGACCGACGCCGTCGAGCTCGTCGCGCCCGGGCCGCTGGCGAACCCGCGCGGCATCGCCGTCTGGGGCGGGCGCGTCTTCGTCGCCGACGACCAGCACCACCGCATCGGCGTCTTCGACGTCGGGGGCCATCCCGTGACGAGCATCGGGTCCGGCCAGGGCAACGGCCCCGGGCAGCTGAACTACCCCTACGGCGTCGCCGTCGATCCGAAGGGCCGCGTGTTCGTCGCCGACGACCTCAACCACCGCGTCGTGCGCTTCGGCGGCGTGCCCGCCTACGCCTACCGCGCGCGATGGGGCTCCTACGGTCGCCTCCCCGGCCAGCTCGCCTACCCGCGCAGCCTCGCCACCGATGCGCAGGGGAACGTCTACGTCGCGGACACCGGCAACGACCGCGTCGACGTCTTCGACAACACGGGCGCACTGCTGCGCAGCTTCGGCGCCGACGGGCGCGCCCCCGGGCAGTTCGACGCGCCGACCGGCGTCGCCGCCGATGCGAGCGGCGTGCGCGCCGTCACGGACGCCGTCAACGGACGCGTGCAGCTCCTGAACCCCGACGGCTCCATCGCCGCCGTGTGGGGCTCGCCGAACCCCGGGCCGACGGTCCTGCCGCACCCGGTCGCGGTGGCCTTCGACGGCTCCGGGAACGCCTACGTCCTCGACGACCGCCGCAGCCGCATCGTCGTCTTCGACCGGGCGACGGGAACGCCGATGCGCACGATCGGCTCGCAGGGAAGCGGCCCGGCGCAGCTCCTGGCCCCGTCGGCCCTGGCGATCGACGCCGCGGGCACGATCTCCGTCGCCGATGCCGGCAACGCGAGGATCGCGCGCTTCGCGCTCGACGGGTCCTATCTGGGTTCGACGAGCGGCGTGGAGGACCCGCGCGGGATCGCCGTCACGCCCGATGGCACGCGCACATACGTCACCGACGGAGCAAACCGGATCACCGCCTACGACCCCGGCGGCGCCGTGCTGGCGACGTTCGGCGGCACCGGCTCCAAGCTGGGCAAGCTCAACGTCCCGGGGCAACTCACGGTCGACGCGGCAGGGAACCTGTGGGTGGCCGACCGCGGGAACAACCGCGTGCAGGAGTTCGGCCCCGCCGGCGAGCGCCTGCTGACCTTCGGCACGCGCGGGGCCGGCCCCGGCCAGTTCATCCACCCGGCGGGCGTCAGCATCGACTGCCACGGGCTCCTGACGGTGACCGACACCGACGGCAACCGCGTCCAGCAGCTCGCGCTGACAGCGCCACCCGCCGCCGCGTGCGGAGCGCTCCCGGCACCGGCCCAGCCCGCCGCCCCGCAGACGCCGACGCTGCCCGCGCCGCCAGGACCGTCGGTGACGCTCCGCACGCTGCGCACCACCGGCCTGCTCGCGACCCGCGTGTTGCCGCTGCGCGTCGGCTGTGACACGACCTGCACGCTGTCGGCGTCCGGGACGCTGACGCAGCGCTCCACCCCGCCCAGGGGACGGCGCGCGGCAAGCGTCCCGCTCGGTGCCCAGCGCCTGACGATCCGCGCCGGGCAGACGGCGATCGTCCGACTGCGCCTGTCACGGACGAGCGCGGCGAGCCTGCGCC
Organism: Solirubrobacteraceae bacterium; assembly: GCA_017882425.1. Taxonomy (GTDB): domain Bacteria; phylum Actinomycetota; class Thermoleophilia; order Solirubrobacterales; family Solirubrobacteraceae; genus F1-60-MAGs163. The sequence continues at coordinate 230 of JADGPM010000159.1, read as the reverse complement.
GCGCGCTCAAGGGCCGGCGCGGCCTCACCGCGCTGCTGCAGGTCACGGCGACCGCCACCGTCGGCGCACCCTCGGTCCTCACCAGCCGGGTCCAGGTCACCGGCTGACGCTCAGCCGGCGCGACTCAGCGTGACCGCCATCCGGCCCTGTGCGTCGAAGATCGTGAGCGCGTCCCCCACCTGGTCGAACGTCCGCGCGGACTCGAGCGCCGCCAGGTAGCCCTGCTCCTG
>JADGPM010000158.1 GCA_017882425.1 Solirubrobacteraceae bacterium | reverse complement strand
CGGCGAGATAGGCCCGGGTCATCCCGCGGTCGGCGAAGTCACCGGCCACGGCCTGGCAGCCGCGCGCCGCGCAGAGCGCCCGTACGACGGCGTACATCCGCCCCGCCGCGACGGGGTCGGTCCGCGTCGAGACCGCGGCGTCGGGCTCGTTCCACGGCGAGATCGCGGTGACCAGGTCGCCGGCGCCGTGCGCGTCGACCCAGGCGAGCAGCCGGGCGAGCGCCTCGGCGTAGGCCGCGCCGGGCTGCGCGGCGGGCACGTCGCGCGAGGGCTTGACCGCGAGCAGCACGCGGCGGATCCCCGCCGCCCGGGCGTCCGTCAGCCAGGTCGCCAGGCGCGCTCGCTCGGCGGCGAGCCCCGGGTAGGCGGCCCCGCCGTGGACGGCGAGGTCCCAGGAGACCTGCACGCGCGCGTCGTGCAGTCCGAGCGCCGCGAAGCGCGGGTCGGTGAACGTCCGCGGATCCTCGCCGGAGATGCCGAAGCTCATCGCGGGGCGGTGCGCCGCCTCGCCGCCCTGCCGGAGGATCAGCCAGGCACCCGCCGCGACCAGGGCCACGGCGAGGAGCAGCAACGGCATGCGGCGACGGCGCATCGCTCTGAGCGTCGCACGCCGCACGCGATCGCGCGCAACGTCCGACGCCGCCGTAGCGTTTCCCGGATATGCGCCTGCTCGCCGTCGTGCTCGCCGCCGCGCTGCTGGTCCCCGCTGCGGCGCTCGGGCAGGCGCCCGACTACGGCCCCGTCGACGTGCTGCCCAACCCGCAGCACTTCGTGGTGAACCCCGCGGCGGCGTGGACGACGAGCCCCGCCGGGACGTTCGCACTCACCTGGTACGCGCAGAACACGGCCGGCGACGGCTACGTCTTCGGCGCTCGCTCGCCGCTGACGCCGGGCGCTGCGCCCGTGACGCTCACCGGCCCGGCCAAGCAGCCGGCGGCATTCGCGAGCCTGACCCCTGCGACCGGCTTTCGCGCCAACGGCACGGTCGTCATGGCCGGCCCGTCCGGCGCTCGGTCCTCCGCCCGCCTGGGGACGACGGCCGGGGCGCCGACGCAGGCGCTCCCGGCGCCGCGCACGCTCGCCTTCCCGGGCGCGAGCGCCAACGCCGCGGTCCTGGGCATGCGCTCGGACGGCGGCGCCGTCATCGCCGTCTCGCTGTGCGCGACGACGAGCTGCGGGCGACGCACGATCTCGCTCGTCACCCGCTCGAACACCGGGCAGCTCGGCGCGCCGGTCGTGCTCACGGGCGGGGGTGTGGCGCGCCCGGTCGCGATCGCGGTCAACGCCCGCGGCGACGCCTTCACCGCCTGGGTGCGCGGCAGCCAGGTGCAGGGGCGCCTGCGGACGGCGGGCGGCTCCGTCGGCCCGGTCGTGACGCTCGGGGCGGCGGAGAACAGCTTCGCGCCGCTCGCCGTGACGATCACCGGCAACCGGCGTGTCGTGGTCGCCTGGGAGAACCAGACGGTGCACGAGGGAAGCGTCGTCTCGTCGAATGCCGTCTTCTCGGTCGCCGTCTCGCAGGACGGCAGGAACTTCACCTCGACGAAGACGCTCGCCACCCAGACCGACCGCGTCGCCACCCCGGCCCCGGGCATCGTCGCGACGCTCGCGAGCGACAACACGACCTGGCTGGGCTGGACCTTCCACACCGGCGGCGTCTTCAGCGTGCGCGCCGCACGCGTCATCTCGACCGGCCCGCAGAACGCCGCGACGATCTCCGCGGGTGTCGCCGGCGACGCGGCGATCAGCGACATCGCCGGCGGGCCCGACCATCGCATCGCGGCGGTCTGGGTCGCCTACGGCGCAGCGTCGCCCACCCAGGACTCGACCGTGCTCGCCTCGGTGTTCCCGCACGAGTACGGCCCGTGGGGGCCGCCGGAGACGGTCGCGGCCCACACAGGCGTGTTCGAGGACGAGCAGCGCCCGGTCGTGTCGATCGACAGCCCGTCGGGCATCGCGCTGTTCGCCTGGGTCCAGGGCTCCGGCCCGCCCGCGGACTACGCCGAGCAGCTCGCCCTGCGCACCCGCGCGATCCCCTAGCCGCAGCCCTCAGGGTTGCTTCTTGCCCGGGTTGAAGATCCCGTCCGGATCGAGCGCATCCTTGATCGCGCGGTGGACGGCCACCGCGGGCGCCTTCCACTGGTGCTGGAGCCACCCGTTCTTCAGCACGCCGATCCCGTGCTCGCCCGAGATCGTGCCGTCGAGGCGGATCGCCATCGCGAGCAGGTCGGCGGCCGCCGCCTGCGCGCGGCGCACGGCGAGCTGGTCGCGGGGGTCGAGCAGGAACGTCGAGTGCAGGTTCCCGTCGCCCGCGTGGCCCCACGAGCACGCCTCGATCCCGTGGCGCTCGCCGATCAGCAGTGTCTCCTCGATCGCCTCGCCGAGCCGGTCGACGGGCACCGCGATGTCCTCGGAGAGCTTGCCGCCGCGCTCGGCGGTGACCGCCAGGCCGACGCCGTCGCGCCAGCGCCACAGCGCCGCCGGGTCAGCCGGGACGATCGGCCCCCCGAGGGCGTCGTCGGCGAGCGCCTCCGCGAGCGCGTCGCGATCCTCGGCGGTCGTGTCCGCCTCGGCCAGCACGAGCATCTGCGCGCCCTCCGGCATCCCGCCCGGGAAGCCGCCCCCGGCGATCCGCAGCGCGCCCGCGTCCAGGTACTCGATCGCCGCGGGGATCGGCCCCGCCGCCATCAGGCGCGCCACGGCCTCGGCGCCCGCGGCCGTGCTCGCATAGAACGCGGCGACGGGCAGGGCGGCCGCCGGGGCCGGGATCAGGCGCAGCCACGCGGCCGTGATCACGCCGAGGGTGCCCTCCGAGCCGACCAGCAGGCCGCGCACGTCGTAGCCCGCGACGTCCTTGCGCGCAGGGCCGCCGACGCGCACGACGGCTCCGCCGGCGAGCACCGCCTCGATCCCGGTCACCCAGGCGCCCGTGACGCCGTACTTGAAGCAGTGCGGGCCGCCCGCGTTCGTCGCGATGTTGCCGCCGATCTGCGAGGACTCCGCGGCGCCGGGATCCGGCGGGAAGCAGAGGCCGTTCTCGCGCGCGAGTCGCTGCACGGTCGCGGTGGTCACGCCCGCCTCGACCTCCATCCGCCACTGCAGCGGGTCGAGCGCGCGGATCCGCGTCAGGCGTTCGAGGCCGAGCACGATCCCCGAGCCGCGCGGTACCGCCCCGCCGGCCCAGCCGGTCCCGCCGCCGCGCGGCACGATCGCGACCTCGTGCTCCGAGCACCAGGCGACGACCGCCGCGACCTCGTCGACGTCGGCGGGCAGCACCACGGCCTCCGCGATCCCGCGTACGGCGCTGAACGCTGTCTGATCGGTCGTGTAGACGGGGTCGTCGCCGGGACGGACCCACTCGTCGCCGACGATGCGCGCAAGGTCGCGTTGCACGGCCCGAGCGTACCCTCGATAGCGCCGTGCCCGAAGGCGACACCATCCACCACGCGGCCAACCGGATCCGCCCGCTGCTGCTGGGCCGGGTCCCGGACGAGATCCGCACCCCGCATCCTCGCCTCGGCGCGAGCGGCTGGCCCGAGCGCCTCGCCGGGCGGGCGGTCACGTCGGTCGACGCGACCGGCAAGCACCTCTTCCTGCGCTTCGAGGGCGGGCTCACGCTGCACTCGCACCTGCGCATGACCGGCTCCTGGGGCACGTACGCCGCCGGCCAGCGCTGGCGGCGCGCGGCGCGGCGCGCCTGGCTCGTCCTGCGCGCCGGCGACCACGAAGTCGTCGAGTTCGACGGACCGGTCCTCGAGCTGCTGACCGACGCACGCGCCCGCGCGGACCAGCGGATCGCCGGCCTGGGGCCGGACATCCTGGCTCCCGAGCTCGACGAGCCGGCCATCCTGCGGCGCCTGCGCGAGGACGACCCGACGCGCGCGATCGGCGACGCGCTGCTCGACCAGCGCACGGTCGCCGGCATCGGGAACATCTGGAAGTCCGAGGGCTGCTGGGAGGCGCGCGTCGACCCGTGGCGCCCGGCGGGCGCGGTCGGTGACGACGAGGTCCTGTCCGTGCTGCGCGGCGTGCGGCCACGGATGCAGCGCTGTGCGGAGCTGGGCATGCGGGCCCGCGCGGACCACGTCTACGCCCGCGCGGGCAGGCCCTGCAAGCGCTGCGGCGAAGTCATCCGCGTGCGCGGCCAGGGTGACGACAACCGCCGGACGTTCTGGTGCCCCGGATGCCAGAGCTGAACGCGCCCCGGCGCTCGAAGCGCGTCGGGCACAAGGGGGCGGACCACATCGCGCCCGGGAACACGCTGGAGAGCTTCGCGGCCGCGCTCGAGCACGCCGTCGACATGATCGAGTTCGACGTCCTCCCCGAGCGCCTCGACGGCACCGGCGGGCTGCTGCTCGCCCACGACTACGAGGACGCGAGCCGCCGCACGCCGCTGGCGCTCGACGCGGGGCTCGCCCACTTCGCGCACGACGCGTACGCCGGGGTCGAGCTGGACGTCGACATGAAGCTGCCGGGGTACGAGGAGCGCGTGGTCGACGCCCTGCGCGCCCACGGGCTGCTCGACCGCGCGCTGATCTCGACGATGGAGCCCGCGAGCCTGCGCGTCCTGCGCGAGATCGCACCCGACGCGCGGATCGGCTGGTCGTTTCCGCGCGTTCGGCGGGACTACACGCAGCATCCGGTCTACCGCTACCCGGCGTACGCGATGGTGGCCTGGTACCGGCGCCGCCTGCCGGCCATGGCGGCGCGCGCACTGCGCGAGGGTCGCGTCGACGCGTTGATGGTGCACTGGGCGTTCGTCACGCCGCGGCTGCACGAGGCGGTGGACGCCGCCGGCGGCGAACTCTACGTGTGGACCGTCGACGACCCGCGCCGGATCGCCGACCTCGAGCGCCTCGGGGTGACCGGCATCATCACGAACGACCCGCGGCTGTTCGACCGATCCGCGCGGTAGCCGCTAGCGCCGGATCACGCACTGCGCGAGCGACGTGCCGCCCGCGTCGGCGGCACGACCCGCGTGGGTGTGCACGCTCGCGCGCCGCTGCGCCCTCCCGCCGCGGCGCCACTCGAGGCTCACGGCGCCGCGCAGGATCAGCTGGTGGCCGGCTGCGGGCACGTCGAAGTGGAACGTCGTGCCGCCGCGCACGCCCGCGGCGCCGGTTCCGAGACGCGTCCAGCCGCCGTCGCCGCCCGAGGCCGCCGGCCGGTAGCGCCCGGTCGCGACGTCGTAGTACTCGATGCGCACGCGGATCCACTGACTGCCGGGGCCGGCCGGCATCCCGACGCGCACGCCGACCGTCCCGGGGCCGGCGGGCGGATCGCAGAGGTTGACGGTCGCCCACGGCCTGGGGGTCCCCGCAGCCGCGGGCGTCACGAGCACGGCGAGGCACGCGGGGGCGAGGACCGCGAGCAGCGCGGCGCGATGGGCGATTGATGCCACGCGTCCAGTATGCGCCCTGCGCCGGAAGGCTCGCGCCGGTGGAACGGCGGTTAGATTGGTCTGCGGCGATGACGACCGGCACCGGCGACACCCACGAGCTGCTCACGCGCGTCCCGGTCTTCGAGACGCTCGGCGAGGAGGACCTGCTGCGCGTCGAGCAGGTCGCGGTGCCGCGCCGCTTCGGCCCCGGCGAGGTCATCTTCCGCGAGGGCGACATGAGCGACACGTGCTACGTCGTGCGCTCCGGCCACGCCCGCGCCATCCGTGAGCACCCCGACGGGCGCACGATCACACTGGCCCACTTCGGACCGGGCGACATCTTCGGCGAGCTGGCGATGTTCGACGACGAGCGGCGCTCGGCCACGGTCGAGACGCTCGACGACGTCGTGGTGATCGCGATCCTCGGCGGGGACATGCGCCGCCTCATGCGCGAGCACCCGGACATCGCCTCGAAGCTCGTGATCTCGCTCGGGCGGCGCCTGCGCGTCGCCAACGAGCGGCTGACGCGCCAGTCCTTCCAGACGGTGCAGAGCCGCGTGGCGATCGTCCTCACCGACCTCGTCGCCCAGGCCCAGGCCGAGGGCGCGGACGGCGGCGATGTGCAGGTCCGCATCACGCAGGCCGACATCGCGCAGCTCGCGGGCTCCTCGCGCGAGTCCGCGAGCCGCTTCATGGCGACCCTCGAGCGCGCCGGCGTGATCACGCAGGGCCGCGGGCGCATCATCGTCCACGACCCGGCGGCCCTGTCCGGGTACGTGTACTAGCCGTGGCCCGCGCCAAGCGCCCCGGCCGGCGGGCTCGTGGGGGCCGGCCGCCCGTCGAACGCGAGCTGTCGGCGGGCGGTGTCGTCGTCCGCGACGGCGCGTGCGTGGTGATCGTCCCGACGCGCCGGGCCGCGAACGGCTCGCGCGTGCTCGCCCTCCCCAAGGGCCATCCGGAGCCGGGCGAGAGCGTCCAGCAGGCGGCGCTGCGCGAGGTGCGCGAGGAGGCCGGCGTGGACTGCGACGTCATCGGGCCGCTCGGTGACGTGCGCTACTGGTACCAGCGCGACGGGGTACGGGTGGCGAAGGTCGTCCGGTTCTTCCTGCTGGCCTACCGCGGCGGCGATCCGGCCGATCACGACCACGAGGTCGAGGAGGCCCGCTGGATGCCCCTCGCCGAGGCCGCGACGGCCCTCACGCACCCCGGCGACCGCGAGATGGCCACGTTGGCCCTGTCGCGCGCGGGCGACGTCGAGTAGGGTTGCCCGCGCCCGTGCAGGTGCTGAACTTCTACTCGACGATCTTCGCCGACCAGCTGCGTCGGGGCCGCAAGACGGCCACGATCCGTGTGGGTGACAAGTCGCACAAGTACCGCAAGACCCAGGCGGTGCTCGTCACGATCGGCTACCAGTACTCGCCACGCGAGAAGATCTTCGAGGCGGTCATCGACATGGTCGAGGTCAAGCGCGTGCGCGACCTCTCGCCGCGCGACATCGAGCACGACAACCCGGAGTTCCGCCGCCACGACGAGCTGATCCACTTCCTGGAGCAGATCTACGGCCGGCCGGTGACGATGGACGACATCGTCACCGTGGTGCGGTTCTCGCAGATCGTCGAGAACCCGCAGAGCTACACCGACGCCCGGCTGGGCATCGGTGGCGCCCAGAACTAGAAGGTCCCGCCGGGCACACCGGGAGGCGGCGCGGAGGCGGCGCTGTCCCACGGCGTCGACGACGAGGGGCCCCCGACGCCCATCGGCGGGACCGGCGGCGCGAACCCGGTTGCGGTTGCGGTGGCGGGGGTCGTCGCACGGCCGACCATGAGGCCGCCGGCGATCATCGCGACGCCGCCGAGCACGGCGACCCAGATCCCGTACTTGACGCTGACGGCTGCAGAGAGCGCGCCGGCGCCCATGCCGGGGCGCGAGATGACGTGGTAGATCGCGATCGCGACGGCGGCGGCGCCGAGCGCGGCGACGAACCGGCCCGCGGCACCCAGTTCGATGTTCACGCCGCTGAGCCCGCCGCCGACGGCGAGGGCGACGAGCAGCGCCGCGCCGGCGATGATGGCGAGCGCGACGTCGCCGCCGTGCATGACCTGCCACCCGTTGCCGGTGATCTCGGTCGGCAGTGCCGCCGCCAGGCCCTTCATCACGCCGCCGAGGGCGTTGCCGAGTGCCGCCCCGGGCGAGGTCGGCGCCACGCCGGGCTGCACCTGGCCGCCGCCGAGCGAGCCGAGCGCGTCGCGGAAGGCCTGCGGAAGGCGGATGAGGTACCAGGGGAGCCAGAGCGACGCGAGCACGCCGGCGGCGCCTGCTGCAGCGACGAGCAGTCCGGTCGGGGCGGAGGAGCGGGAGGACATGGCCCAGCAATCGGCCCGCCGCGGCGATCGCACGCGCACTCCACGCAACGGCTGGCCGAATGACCGAGAACCGGGCGATCCGTGGCACTCCTGTTCCGAGAGTGCCAGCGCGCCTTGCCTGCCCGCGCGCGGACGCTATGATCTGGGAACGCGCTGGCACTCGCCCCTGTCGAGTGCCAATCGAAGGATCGCGCACCATCCGCACACACCACTACCCCCGGCCACTCGGAGGTCATCACCAATGAAGCTCAAGCCCCTGGGCGATCGCCTGATCGTGCGGGCGATCGACGAGGAGGAGAAGACCGCCAGCGGTCTCGTCCTCCCCGACACCGCGAAGGAAAAGCCGCAGAAGGGCGAAGTCGTCGCCGCCGGCGACGGTCGCTGGGACGAGGACGGCGAGAAGCGGATCCCGCTCGACGTCAAGAAGGGCGACACCGTCCTCTACAGCAAGTACGGCGGAACCGAGATCAAGGTCGACGGCGAGGACCTGCTGGTCCTGCGCGAGAGCGACGTTCTCGCGGTCGTCGAGTCCTAGGCCCCGAAGGAGAACCTGAGAACCAATGGCTCACAAGGAACTGAAGTTCGACGCAGCGGCACGCAAGGCCCTCGAGGCCGGCGTGGACGCCGTCGCCAACGCCGTGAAGGTGACGCTCGGCCCCAAGGGCCGCTACGTCGTCATCGACAAGAAGTTCGGCGCCCCGACGATCACCAACGACGGTGTGACCATCGCTCGTGAGATCGACGTCGAGGATCCGTTCGAGAACCAGGGTGCGCAGCTCGTGCGCGAGGTCGCCACGGCGACCAACGACGTCGCCGGCGACGGCACGACGACGGCCACGGTGCTCGCCCAGGCGATCGTTCGCCAGGGTCTGAAGAACGTGACCGCCGGTGCCCAGCCGCTCGCGCTCAAGCGCGGGATCGAGAAGGCCGTGAACCAGATCGTCGCGGGCATCGAGAAGCAGTCCAAGGAGGTCACCGGCAAGGACCAGATCGCGCGCGTCGCGACGATCTCGGCCGGCGACGAGGAGATCGGCGACGTCATCGCCGACGCGATCGAGAAGGTCGGCAAGGACGGCGTCGTGAACGTCGAGGAGGGCCAGACGTTCGGCATGGACCTCGAGTTCACTGAGGGCATGCAGTTCGACAAGGGCTACATTTCGCCCTACATGGTCACCGACCAGGACCGCATGGAGGCCGTGCTCGAGGACCCCTACGTCCTCATCGCCAACCAGAAGATCGGCTCCGTCCGCGACGTGCTGCCGGTCCTCGAGGCCGTCATCCAGTCCGGCAAGTCGATCCTCATCATCGCCGAGGACGTCGAGG